>NZ_VWUO01000005.1:0-269095 GCF_008631595.1 Pantoea sp. F_5 | reverse complement strand
GACCGCATTCATCGCTGAATTATCAGACGCCGTCAGAGTTTGCAGCACGGTGGCGGAATGGAAAATGTGAGGGTAAACAAACCGACGTTACTAACTGAAGGTTGTATCTAATACTGGGGGCAGGTCAGATCGCCTGTGCATCGGGTCTGATCCCATTAAGCACTGGTGACTGACTTACCGATACAGCGACACTTTCCCTACAGAACTAAACAGCGCTATCTTCACTGCGACTACTTATACGACTAACTTTAAGCAAACAGCATGTCCAGGCAGGTTCAGAAGCCCGGACACGCATTTTCACCGTTCCATCTCCAGCCGCCGCAGATTTTACCTCTCCCGCAGCGCTTCCTTCGCCCGGTTCAGCGGTTTCATCAGATACTCCATAATGGTTTTACTGCCGGTGTGGATCTCACCCATAGCGATCATCCCCGGATAAACCGGAAACTTTTTGCCCTTTTTATTGACCAGATAATCCTTTTCGGTGCGGATGTAGACGCGGTAATAGTACTGGTCGCGATGAACTTCATCCTGAATGGTGTCGGGAGAAATAGAGGCTACTTTGCCCTCCAGCCCCCCATAGATGTTGTAGTCATACGCGGTCAGCTTCACCACCGCACGCTGGCCTGGTGTGATAAAGGCGACATCGCGCGGGGCGATCTGTGCCTCAATCATTAGCTGCTCATCCAGCGGCACAATTTCCATCAGATTGCCGCGCTGCGGAATCACGCCGCCGACCGTGTTCACCTCGATATCTTTAACGATCCCTCTGACCGGCGTGACGATAACCGTGCGCTTCAGCGAGTCCGCCCGCCCGATGATAATCGATCGCTGAGATGCCGCTTCGGCGTTGGCTTTCGCCAGCTCTTCACGTGCCTGCACGATGTAGTTATTTTCCGCGTCGTTGAGCTTACTTTGCAGGTCGTTAGCCTGACGTTTCAGGCGCAGTACTTCCACGTTACTGGCCGCGCCTTTTGCCACCAGGGAAGAGGTCAGCTGCAGCTCGCGGTTAATCAGGCTCAGCGCTTCGGTCAGGCCGCTAATGGTTTTGCTGTAGTTCTCACGACGCGAGTGATAAAGCGCCGTCTCAGCGGCCACCAGGGACGGATCCGCTAATACCTCAGGCGGAAACGTCAGCGGCGTGCCTGCGGTCTCAGCCTGCAAGCGGGCCGCCGTCGCCAGCGCAGCACGTAAACGCGACGTGCTCTCCTGCACACCCGAGTCAATCTGGGTGGGATCCAGCAGGGCCAGAACCTGACCCGCCTCAACCACATCACCCTCGTGAACCTTCAGCTCTTTCAGGATACCGCCCTCCAGTGACTGGATGATCTGCTCGTGTGAGCTGGGTACCACTTTGCCGACACCCACGGTGACTTCATCCAGTTCAAAGTTAGAAGCCCAGACAAAGAACAGCAGCAGCATGACCAGCACCGACATAATAATCAGGCCGCCGGAAGAAACCCGCTGACGGGAACGTTGATGCTTCTTTTTACGGAATAAGGAGAAACTCATGCCTCTGCTCCCTGCGGTTTAACATTCACTTTGCCCTGATGCGGCGCGGCACTGGCTTCGGGCCGGGTGACCAGCATCTCTGCTTTTGAACCATCCCGCGCAATCCTGCCTTTATCCATCAGCATGATGCGGTCAACCAGCTGCAATACCGCCGGACGATGGGTGGCGATGATCAAGGTACGGTTACCCATCCACATCATCAGCCGTTCAATCAGATGTTTTTCAGCGGCATCATCCAGCCAGGCGGTAGGTTCATCCAGCAGCAGTACGCTGGGCTGGCGGAGCAGGGTGCGTGCCAGCAACAACTGCTGACGCTGGCCGCCAGACAAACCTTTGCCGCCTTCCTGCAACAGGTAATCCATGCCTTCCGGCAGGCGCTGAATAAAGTCGAGTGCGCCGCTGATCTCCAGAGCCTGAAGCATCTCCTCTTCCGTCGCCAGCGGCATGCCCAGGCGTAAGTTCTCGCGGATCGTGCCGTAGAACAGGGAGGCGTTCTGGGTGAGCAGCCCGACGTCACGCCGTACATCCAGCGGGTCAATGGAGGAGAGCCGCACGCTATCCAGCAGCAGGGCACCTTCACCTGGCTGTAGCAGACCCGCCATCAGCTGTAACAGCGTCGATTTACCGGATCCATTACGTCCCAGCAGCGCCACTTTCTCACCGGCTTTAATGGTCAGCTTTTTCACCGTCAGCACCGGATCAGGTGAGTTCGGATCGTAGCGATAGATGACGTCAGAGAGCGCATATTCGCCGTTAATGCGCGGGCGATGAATGCGGATGCTGCGCTCTGGCTGATCGACCTCGCTGTTAAGCAGGTTCTCCAGTCCTTCGCGTGCTACTTTGGCCTGCTGCCAGCGGCCAAATATCATCGCCAGCTGGCCCAGCGGTGCCATCATGCGTGAGGCCAGCATCGAGCAGCCAATCAACACGCCGGTAGAGAGGTCACCGCTCATGGCAAAAAAGGCCCCCACCAGCACCACGCTGACATAGGCAACGGTCTGGACTTCACTGGTCCAGCTCATCAGCAGGCCGCTGACAAAACGCTGCTTCTGTGAAGATTTACTGATCACCTCATTCAGGTGATTCCACTGGTTCTGAAAGTAAGGCTCTGCGCGCAGCAGCTTGATGTCATCCATGCCCTGTACGGTCTCAACCAGCATGGCGCTGCGCACCGCAGACTCGCGCATGGTCGCTTTGGAGAGCTTCGCCAGCGAACCCTGCGCCAGCAGGCCCGGAATAACAATCAGCGGAATCGCTGCCAGCGGAACCAGTACCAGCCATCCACCCAGTAACCAGAGGATAAAGAGGAAGATGATTAAAAAAGGCAGATCGGCAATCGCGGAGATGGTGGTCGAGGTAATCAGCTCACGAATCTGTTCCAGCTCGCGGATCTGGGCAATAAACGATCCGGTCGATTTGGGACGCTGATCGTTACGGATCCGCAGCGCGTGACCAAAGACGCGATCGGAGATGCGCAGATCCGCGCTTTTACCGGCTGCATCAGAGATATGCGTGCGGATAATACGCATTACAAACACGCAGGTCAGGGCGATCATGACGCCACCAAACAGTACCCAGAGCGAGGGCACCGACTGGGAAGGGATCACCCGGTCATACACCTGCATGGTGAAGAGCATCGCGGAGAGGCCCAGCACGTTGGAGATCAGCGACGCAAACATCACGTTCACATAGGCTGGCCACTCACGAAGAATGGTCTGCCACAGCCAGTCAGCACGATGCGGTTTGATGTAATCATCCACCCGCGCATCCGGCACGGAGGACTCCGGTTTGGCCAGCAGTACGCGCTGTGCATGCTGCGACAGCTCTGCAATACTCAGCGTGGTCTGCAGCTGTTTTTCACCGCTCAGCATCACGCTGACCTGGCCATCTTCGCCCACCGTGGTGATGACGCCGACGCCGCGGGGACCGAAATCGACGATCAACGGCATGCGCCACGGATCGAGCTGATCCGGGGCAAACGCGTCAAAAATCACCAGCAGGCCGAGCTGGCGCGCCATATTTTCAATCAGGGCATCCTGTGAAAGGTGCTGCATATGCCATTCCGCTTCGCCTTTCACCCGTTCTGGTGAACCATCAAGGCGGTAATGTTTCGCCACCAGCAGCAGCGCGTCGAGCCAGGGGGTATAAGCCTTTTTCGCGTGAGGCTGTGCTGATGCATTCTCGCTGTCAGATATTGTGTTCATTATCATATTCTCTTAATTGCTGACAGAATTACGGCGCAATGCGCAGTCCCTGAATGACCTTATTATTTAAATCAAACGCTTCGCGTGCCATACCGGTTAATACCAGATAATTAACGGAAGAGGCCCAGAGGTCGCAGCGGGCATTAATTAAATCCTGCTGAGCACGGCTTATTTCCTGTTCGGCGTTAAGTAAGTCGAGTACGTTTCGATTACCCAGCGATAAATATTGCTCACGATAAAGAGAGCGCGTCTCCATAATCGTTTTCATACGACGCGTCAGCAGGCTGATATTTTTTTGTAATCCCTTTACGCTCTGGAAATAATTACGTTGCTGATCGCTGATCTCCAGTTTTTTACTGGCTATGGTCGTTCTGGCCGCTTCCAGCGCTCTGGCACTGGCACTTTCCTGCGCCACTAATGCGCCGCCCTGATAAAGCGTGCTGTTAACAGACAGATAAACGTTCTGGTACTGGCTATGGCGCTGATAATCCGCAATGTCACCGATATATTTATTGGTGTTGGCTTCAAGCGATAAAGTGGGATAGCGCTGCGCTTTGTAATTTCGTAACTCGGCCAGTGCCACGGCGGCATCGGCCTGGGCGACTAAAATAGTCGGGTTACGGTTTAAATCGATCCGGGCGTTCTGACGCTCAATCAGCGGCAGCAGCGAGATCGGCGCAGATATTTTCTTTTCGGCAACCGGCTGTCCCAGCAGGGATTGCAGATGGTATTTCTGCTGCTGCAGTTTGATTTCCAGATCCAGTTGCTCTGCCTGTGCGGCTTCAACGCGCGCCTGCGCCTGAACCGGATCCACCCGTGTGCTGGCTCCGGCATCGGCACGCATTTGCGTCAGCGCCAGGATATCCCGCAGGGCTTTCACCTCTTTCCTGGAGTTATCAAGCAGCTGCGTTGAGCGATAAACGTCATTCAGTGCCAGTGCAGTTTGTTCAATAATGGTGTCGATTTGCATCAGAACAGTGGCCTGCTGGCGCAGATATTTCGCGCTGGCCTGATCGACCGCGCTGCCGGTTTTACCAAAGTCGTAGAGCATCTGAGAGAGGCCGACGGTGGCAATATGACCACTGCCTTCATCCTGCTGTCGACCGGTTGTGATACCCGCTTTTACAGAGGGCAGATAGCCCGCTTTTGCGGCATCAATGGTGAACCCTGAGGACTCCAGCGTCGCAATGCTGCTGCTGATGGAGGGATGATGATTCACCGCCAGCTGGATAGCCGCCTGCCAGTCAGCCGGAAAGCTTTCAACTCCGTTCGACGCCGTCGGCTGCATTTCAATTTCTGCCGGATTAATTTGTAATTTGTCTGCCAGCGCAGATCCGCTCGCAGGTAAGGTTCCGGGGTCCGGCGTTTTTGAAAATACGCCCCAGAAACCTGCCGGTGCTTCATTAATAGCTGGCTCGCTGCCTGATAAAAGTTTTTTATCGGCAGCAAAAGAATATTGGGCAATAAGAATGCAGTGCAAAATGATAATAATTTTTTTCATGATGTTTAGATAATTAAATATATCTCCGTCATAAAAGATGAATTAAAGCGCGGGGAAGTGGCAGGCTGGTATAAATAACCCAGCCTGCTTTTAATGCGGATATTAATTATCCGATGGTGATGTCGTCTTCAATATATAACTGTACCACGGAGCCATCGGCTGCAGAACTGGTGTAATGGTTGTAGTTAACCCCATTTGCCACCATTCCGTCTGCCTGCTCCCAGTTACCATTCAGCGTCACCGTGTCGCCATTTTCCCCTCTGACATATAACGTATTATCGTTATCAGTTACCTTCAGCAGACTTTCTGCACTTACGACCAGATTGTCTTTTCCGGCATCCGTCATCAGGTCGATGGTTTCAATATTGTTGACCCTGGCGGAGATATCGCTGAGGTTCAGCGTTCCCGTGCCATGCCAGGCCAGCGTATCGTTACCATCGGCACCGTTGATAGAGATGAAATCGGTGTCATAGACTTCAAAAACATCTGCACCGCGGGTGCCGGTGAAGGTAATTGCGCCCCCTTCGCTGCCATCAACATCAACGCCCAGGTTGAAGCTCAGAGAGTCAGTGCTGCCGTCTGACAAGGCATAGGTGAAGGTGTCAGTGTTACCGCTGTGCGCATACGCATCATCCACCACGTAGCTGTAGTGACCCGCTTCATCGATAACCAGCGTGCCGTAGGCACCTTTGAAGCTCACGCCACTGTCAGTAATCGCGGTGGTTTCACCGTTCTGGCTCACCGATACCACGGTCAGATCGGCGGAGACATCCTCGATGGAACCGGCGAGATGCTCTGTCACCTCGTTGAACTGCAGACCCTGCTGAACATAGAGTTTGATTGCCGTGCCATCCAGCGCCGTGCTGGTGTAGAGGGTGTAGGTGATGTTATTCAGCGTTTCCACGCCGTTAACTGTCCACACGCCCTGCAGTGAGAGTGAGTCATTGCTGCCCCCTCTGACATACAGCACATTGTCAGCATCCGTGATTTTCTCAATATCATCGGCACTAATCAGCAGCGCCGTTGCCTGGGCGTTATCCTGCAGATCGATGATTTCGATATTGTTCACTTTGTCCGCAATCTCACTGATATTCAGCTCGCCTGTGCCATTCCACACCAGCGTATCCTGACCGGACTTTCCGTCCACCGAGGTGAACTGGGTGTCGTGAACGGTGAAGCTGTCATCGCCAACGGTACCGGCAAAGATCAGCGCGCCACCTTCAGAGCCATCCACGGAGACACCCAGCGTGATCACCAGATTTTTGGTGGTTCCATCCGCCAGAACATAGGTGAATGAATCTTCACTGCCGGTCAGTTTGATCACCGAGTCGCTATTCAGTGTGTAGCTATAGCTGCCATCGTTTTTGATCGTCAGCGTGCCGTAAGTCCCCGCGATAGTGGTTCCCGCAGCGGCAACCAGCGTATAGCTTGCCGCACCGGTCACAATACCCGCCGTTATCGACGTCACTACCAGCGAACTGTCACTGGTGCTGTCGCTGGTAAAGACCGAACCATTGACGCTGGAACTGGTGCTGACTTTATAGTCGGTGGTGCTGACGATGTTCACTGCCACTTTCACGGTGAGCGCGTCATAGCTGGTAGACCACAGGAAGCCGGGATGTCCGGACTGCGTGCTGTCGACCACGATGCGGTAGGTTCCCGCATTCTGACCCTCCAGCGAGACATTCAGCGGACTGCCACTGGTGATCGCCTGCGTGCCGCTGGTCACGTTGTCCCAGCGCAGCGTCTGCTCGTTGTAAACCTGCAACGACCAGTTCACCGAAACAGTATTTTTGGCATTGATCGACGTCCCGGTCACGCTGACGTTAATCTCCTGCAGATCGCTGATGCTGTTAACCGTGAAGCTCTCGCTGGTAAAGCTGCTGGTTGCAGTGTTCATCGTGGTGGTCTGCGCCACGCTGTCACTGAGCAGGGCAACGTCGCCGGTCACGTCGGCCGCATTGTTTTCAGAGGCGGTTTCGGTGCTGCTCAGTTTCATGTCGCGATCAACGTAGAGATTTACTGTCTGACCATCAGCGGTGGTACCAACGTAATGGACGTAATCCACGTTGTTGACCACTTCACTGCCTGCCAGCGTCCAGCTGCCAGAGAGGGTCAGTGTGTCGGTGATGGCACCTTTAACAAACAGCGTGTTATCGGCATCGGTGATGTCCGCCACGTTTTGCGCGGTGACCACCAGATTATTCACTGCGCTGTCATTAACCAGCTCGATCTCTTCGATGTTGCTGATTTTCGACTGCAGATCGCTGAGCGTCAGGGTGCCGGTACCGCTCCACACCAGCGTATCCAGACCTTCACCCCCGTCAATATGGGTAAAGCTGGTGTCGCTCACGTTGAAGATATCGTCGCTCGCCGTACCTGTGACATCCTGCGCAGCGGTAACGGTATATTCCGTCCCATTCTGGCTATCCGTATAGGTGACCGAGGAAAGATTAATCCCCTGCTGCACGTAAATATCGACCAGGGTACCGGCAGCGGTGGTGCTGGTATAGTGCGTGTAAGTGATGCTGTCGACAATCACCGTGCCACTGTTGATCCAGGTGCCTTCCAGCGTCACGCTGTCGCCAGCGATGCCCTTAACATAGAGCGCATTACTTTCGCTGGTCACATCTTCTACGCTCTGCGCATCCAGTACCAGGTTGTCACTGCTGGTGGTTGAGGTCAGCATGATCGATTCGATGTTGCTGACTTTCGCCGCGACGTCGCTCAAGACCAGCTTGCCATTGCCATGCCATGCCAGCGTGTCATCGCCAGCCGCGCCATCTACTGAGGCAAAGCTGGTGTCATACACATCAAATACATCGTTGACTTCGGTGCCGTGGAATACCAATGCACCGCCGTTGCTGCCGTCAACCTCAACGCCCAGATGGATCGTGACGGTGGCATTAACCACTTCACCATTAGCTCCTTTCAGCGCGTAGGTGAATACGTCTTCAGAGCCCGCTGGCAATGTAGTAGTGGCAGGGGTATAGGTATAAGCACCGTTGTTATAGATCACCAGGGTGCCATACTGACCCGCAATGGAGACGCCACTTTCGGTGACCCAGGTATAGCTGTCATCGACCGTTACATCGCTGGTGCTGTCACCGGCTTTGGCATACATCCGTGTATAGATAGAGCTGAGTTTATCAACTGCACCGTCTGTGCCTTCGTCGGTCAGAACGTTGCCGGTTGCGACCTCATTCGCGGTGATAACGTACTCGGTGGGGCTGACTGTCTGAACTGACATATTCAGTTTCACCACGTTTGTTGCACCAGTGGTTGAAATCGCCACGCGATAGGTTCCTTCACCCAGACCGTCCAGCAGCGACGACATCTCCAGGTTCTGGATAACTTCTTCATTGTGCTGTCCGGCTGCCACGACGGCAGTCTGCGTTTTCACCGTGGTCCATGTGCCATCACTGTTTTGCATTTGCACGGCATAGGTGATGTTCAATGGTGAGTCAAAGTTGTTACCAAATAATCCCCATGCGGTGGTTAACGTCAGCGAACCGGTAATCAGGTCGTCATTCCCTGCCAGGGTAAAGGTCGAACTGTAGTTCTCGGTCCCGCCTGCAACCAGCTTAACGTCGGTATCCGTCGCGCTGGATGACTCGTAAGTCACCGTAACGCTGGCATTGGCCTCATTGCTGGAAGCGATATCCGTAACGGCGGTTGCAGAAGGATCGGTAGCATCCCAGCTCAGATCCAGCGCTTCGTTTGTTGTACCAATCTGCACGTGAATCTGGGCGGATGAGCTCAGACCCGTCGCAGAGTCAGTGATGGTATAAGTAAACGAATCTACCTTACCGATGCTGTCCATGGATGAGATAGGGGTATAGACATAGCTGCCATCGGCGTTAATGACCAGCGTGCCATACTGACCCACCAGCGTGGCGGTTTTGGTAGTAGCATCCAGCGTGACAGAGGTCACGGTGCCGTCAGCGTGGGTGACGCTCACCGCGCTCACAGAGGTATAGGCACTGTGCGGAATACCATCTGCACCATAAACGCTATCAACATCTGTTATCACATTGCCGGTTGCTGTGGTGTAGTCGGTCGGTGTGCCCTGTTCAGCCAGCGTATAGACGGTTTTGGAGGCATCCAGATTAAAGCCAGCACCGACGTTAATACCGTTGGTGGTATACACCAGCTGATACTGGCCAGCAGTCAGCCCGGTCAGCGTGATGGTGGAGGTTGATGCGCCCAGTCCGAACAGGCCAAACAGATTTCCGCTGTTATCCTCAGAAACGGTGACCCAGGTGCTGGTGGACGAGTCATACTTCTGCAACACCAGTGTTGAGTTACTGGCAATATTCAGGAACGAGGAAGAGGTTGCGGTAACATCAAGATCAATGATGGTGCCATCTGCAACCACGATCGGATCGCTGACGATCTTATTGTTGAACGCAATTAACCCACCGTCGCTCAGAACGGTGCCAAGATCCTGATTAACATCAATCGGATAGGTAAAGCCTACCGCAGCACCGGAGCTGACATTGTCGGATGCCGTCAAAACAATAGCCTGGACATTCAGATCCAGCGTGCCGGATGGATCGCTGCTATTGCCTGCCGCGTCTGTGACGGTAAAGGTCACTTCATGGCTGCCATCATACAGTCCGTCAGTGGCGGTGAAAGTCCAGCTGCCATCTTCGGCGACGGTGGTTTCACCGACGACCTGGCCCTTGTCGTACATCGTGACAGTGGCTCCCGGCTCAAGATCGCTACCGCTAAAGGTGAGTTTGCTGTCGCTCTGGATTTCTGCTGTATCGATAGCCGCACCCACTTCATCCGTGATGACCACGGTAGTAATGTCCACGCCTTCAGGTGCAACAGAATCCACGACATAGCTGACAGCCTCAGATTCACCGCTGCTGTTACCTGCAGCATCGACTGCCTCAAACGTAAAGCTGTGGTCGCCCTCAGTCAGGGCTTCAGACGGCGTGAATGACCAGCTGCCGTCATCTGCAACCTGGGCTTCACCCAGTACCGTATCATTATCGCGAACGATAACGGTGGTGCCTGCTTCCAGTCCTGAGGCACTGAAGGTCGGCGTGGTGTCACTGATCGCGCTGCCAGCGGCTAACGCATTGCCAGCATCATCAGAGACGACCACTGCGGCCAGATCAATCATCTCTGGCGCGATGGTATCGACCACGACGTTAACGGTGTCTGTACGGGTGTTTCCTTCCGCATCCGTTACGGTCACGATCAAGGCATGATCGCCGTCAGCCAGCGCTGCGTCAGGCGTAAAGCTCCAGCTTCCATCCTCAGCAACCACGACACTGCCCAGCACGGTTTCACCATCGGCGATGGTGACTGTGACACCCGGCGTCTGATCCTGACCGCTAAAGGTCGGTGTGCTGTCGTTAATGGCTTCACCATTCACAATCACATTGCCGGCATCATCGGTAACCACAACACCGGTGTTGATACCTTTAGTTGCGGAGATTGACAGGTCCAGTGCTTCAGATACACCGCTGCTGTTGCCGACTGCATCGGTGACTTCGAATGTGAACTGATGCTCACCATCGTCAAGCGAGGTTGAAGGCGTAAAGGACCAGCTGCCATCTTCGCTTACCGTGGTTTCCCCCAATACGGTTTCACCATCGCGAATAATCACGGTCGCTCCCGGCTCCAGCGCTGTGCCACTGAAGGTTGGCGTATTATCTGCTGTGATACCGGCTGCGGTGATAGTGGCACCGTCGTTATCGACCATTGTGACTGTAGAGATATCAACTCCTTCAGGCGGTGTGGTATCGACAGTGACGTTGAAGACTCCGCTGGCACTGACGCCCTGGGGATCAGTAACGGTGACCTCGATGGCATGCGCACCGTCAGCCAATCCAGCGGTTGGCGTGAAGGTCCAACTGCCATCCGCACCTACAGTCACAGTGGTCAGCGTGGTATCGCCGTCAGCGATGACAATAGTGGTTCCTGGTTCAAAGTTTTTACCGTTGAACGTTGGAGTACTGTCACTGATGGTGTCGCCATCCAGAATAGCGGTGCCGTTATCATCAACGATTTCCATAGACGGCGCGGTTTGCACCACGACATTAATGGTGTCATTGACATGGTTACCGCTGGCGTCTGTACCGTCGACAACCAGGGCGTGCTCGCCATCGGCCAGCGCGGTATCCGGTGTAAATGTCCAGTTACCGTCGGCGTCGACGGTGGCGGTGCCGAGTTCGGTGTCGCCGTCGGAGACGGTCACGGTAGAGCCCGGCTGCATGCCGCCACCGCTGAGGGTCGGGGTGCTGTCACTGATGGTGCTGCCGTCGGCGATCGGATTGCCGGCGTCGTCGGTCAGGCCCGGCACGGTGGCGCTGGTGTCAACGGTCACGTTCACGGTATCGCTCATGGCGTTACCGTTCGCGTCGGTGCCGTCGATCACGAGCGCGTGATCGCCGTCGGCGAGAGCTGCATCCGGCGTGAAGGTCCAGTTGCCGTCGGCGTCCACGGTGGCGGTGCCGAGTTCGGCGTCGCCGTCGGAGACGGTCACTGTGGATCCCGGCTGCATGCCGCCGCCGCTGAGGGTCGGGGTGCTGTCGCTGGTGGTGCTGCCGTCGGCGACCGGGTTACCGGCGTCGTCGGTCAGGCCCGGCACGGTGGCGCTGGTGTCAACGGTGACGTTCACGGTGTCGTTCACTGCGTTGCCGTTCGCGTCGGTGCCGTCGATCACAAGGGCGTGTTCACCGTCGGCCAGTGGTGCATCCGGCGTGAAGGTCCAGTTGCCGTCGGCGTCCACGGTGGCGGTGCCGAGGTCGGTCTCACCGTCGGAGATCACCACGGTGGAGCCGGGCTGCATGCCGCCGCCGCTGAGGGTCGGGGTACTGTCGCTGGTGCTTGCGCCGTCAGCCACCGGATTACCGGCGTCGTCGGTCAGCCCCGGCGCTGTGGCGCTGGTGTCGACGGTGATATTCACGGTGTCGCTGACCGCGTTGCCGCTGGCATTGGTACCGTCAATGACCAGCGCGTGTTCGCCGTCGGCCAGCGGGGTGTCAGGCGTGAAGGTCCAGTTGCCGTCCGCGTCCACGGTGGCGGTGCCGAGATCGGTCTCACCGTCGGAGACGGTTACGGTGGAGCCCGGCTTCATGCCGCCGCCGCTGAGGGTCGGGGTACTGTCGCTGGTGGTGCTGCCGTCGGCGACCGGGTTACCGGCGTCGTCGGTCAGGCCCGGCGCTGTGGCGCTGGTGTCGATGATGACGTCTACAGAATTGCTGACGTTGTTGCCGCTGGCATCAATACCACCAGTGATAAGCGTATGTTCGCCATCGTCCAGCCCGGTATCTGGCGTAAACGTCCAGTTGCCATCCGCGTCCACGATAGCTTCGCCGATCGGAGTGTTGCCGTCGGTGATGACCACAGTAGAGCCCGGCTGCATGCCGCCACCGCTGAGGGTCGGGGTGCTGTCACTGGTGGTGCTGCCGTCGGCGATCGGATTACCGGCGTCGTCGGTCAGGCCCGGCACGGTGGCGCTGGTGTCAACGGTCACGTTCACGGTGTCGTTCACCGCGTTGCCGTTCGCGTCGGTGCCGTCGATCACGAGCGCGTGTTCGCCGTCGGCGAGAGTTGCATCCGGCGTGAAGGTCCAGTTGCCGTCCGCGTCGACGGTGGCGGTGCCGAGATCGGTCTCGCCGTCAGAGACGGTTACGGTGGAGCCGGGCTTCATGCCGCCGCCGCCGATAGTCGGGGTGCTGTCGCTGGTGCTTGCACCGTCCGCCACCGGGTTACCGGCGTCGTCGGTCAGGGCGGGCACGGTTTCGCTGGTGTCAACGGTCACGTTCACGGTGTCGCTGACCGCGTTGCCGTTCGCGTCGGTGCCGTCAACGACCAGGGCGTGTTCGCCGTCGGCCAGCGGGGTGTCAGGCGTGAAGGTCCAGTTGCCGTCCGCGTCCACGGTGGCGGTGCCGAGGTCGGTCTCACCGTCGGAGACGGTTACGGTGGAGCCGGGCTGCATGCCGCCGCCGCCGATCGTCGGGGTGCTGTCGCTGGTGCTTGCGCCGTCCGCCACCGGGTTACCGGCGTCGTCGGTCAGGGCGGGCACGGTTTCGCTGGTGTCAACGGTCACGTTCACGGTGTCGTTCACCGCGTTGCCGTTCGCGTCGGTGCCGTCAACGACCAGGGCGTGCTCGCCGTCGGCCAGCGGGGTGTCAGGCGTGAAGGTCCAGTTGCCGTCCGCGTCCACGGTGGCGGTGCCGAGATCGGTCTCGCCGTCAGAGACGGTTACGGTGGAGCCGGGCTGCATGCCGCCGCCGCCGATCGTCGGGGTGCTGTCGCTGGTGCTGCTGCCGTCGGCGACCGGATTACCGGCGTCGTCGGTCAGGCCCGGCGCTGTGGCGCTGGTGTCGACGGTCACGTTCACGGTGTCGCTGACCGCATTGCCGTTCGCGTCGGTGCCGTCAACGACCAGGGCATGTTCGCCGTCGGCCAGCGGTGCATCCGGCGTGAAGGTCCAGTTGCCGTCCGCGTCCACGGTGGCGGTGCCGAGATCGGTGTCGCCGTCGGAGACGGTTACGGTGGAGCCGGGCTGCATGCCGCCGCCGCCGATAGTCGGGGTGCTGTCGCTGGTGGTCGCGCCGTCGGCAACCGGGTTACCGGCGTCGTCGGTCAGGCCCGGCACGGTGGCGCTGGTGTCAACGGTCACGTTCACGGTGTCGTTCACCGCGTTGCCGTTCGCGTCGGTGCCGTCAATGACCAGCGCGTGCTCGCCGTCGGCCAGCGGAGAGTCAGGCGTGAAGGTCCAGTTGCCGTCCGCGTCCACGGTGGCGGTGCCGAGATCGGTCTCGCCGTCGGAGATCACCACGGTGGAGCCGGGCTGCATGCCGCCGCCGCCGATAGTCGGGGTGCTGTCGCTGGTGGTGCTGCCGTCGGCCACCGGGTTACCGGCGTCGTCGGTCAGGCCGGGTACGGTTTCGCTGGTGTCAACGGTCACGTTCACGGTGTCGTTCACCGCGTTGCCGTTCGCGTCGGTGCCGTCAATGACCAGCGCGTGCTCGCCGTCGGCCAGCGGTGCATCCGGCGTGAAGGTCCAGTTGCCGTCGGCGTCCACGGTGGCGGTGCCGAGATCGGTCTCGCCGTCGGAGATCACCACGGTGGAGCCGGGCTGCATGCCGCCGCCGCCGATCGTCGGGGTGCTGTCGCTGGTGGTCGCGCCGTCGGCGACCGGGTTACCGGCGTCGTCGGTCAGGCCCGGCACGGTTTCGCTGGTGTCGATGATGACGTCGACGGTGCTGCTGCTGGCGTTGCCGTTCGCGTCGGTGCCGTCAATCACGAGCGCGTGTTCGCCGTCGGCCAGCGGGGTGCCAGGCGTGAAGGTCCAGTTGCCGTCCGCGTCCACGGTGGCGGTGCCGAGGTCGGTCTCACCGTCGGAGATCACCACGGTGGAGCCGGGCTGCATGCCGCCGCCGCCGATAGTCGGGGTGCTGTCGCTGGTGGTCGCGCCGTCGGCGACCGGGTTACCGGCGTCGTCGGTCAGGCCCGGCGCTGTGGCGCTGGTGTCGACGGTGACGTTCACGGTGTCGCTGACCGCGTTGCCGTTCGCGTCGGTGCCGTCAACGACCAGGGCGTGCTCGCCGTCGGCCAGCGGGGTGTCAGGCGTGAAGGTCCAGTTGCCGTCCGCGTCCACGGTGGCGGTGCCGAGATCGGTGTCGCCGTCAGAGACGGTTACGGTAGAACCCGGCTGCATGCCGCCGCCGCCGATAGTCGGGGTGCTGTCGCTGGTGCTGCTGCCGTCGGCGACCGGGTTACCGGCGTCGTCGGTCAGGCCCGGCACGGTGGCGCTGGTGTCAACGGTGACGTTCACGGTGTCGCTGACCGCGTTGCCGTTTGCATCGGTACCGTCGATTACGAGCGCGTGTTCGCCGTCGGCCAGCGGGGTGTCAGGCGTGAAGGTCCAGTTGCCGTCCGCGTCGACGGTGGCGGTGCCGAGGTCGGTGTTGCCGTCGGAGACGGTTACGGTGGAGCCGGGCTGCATGCCGCCGCCGCCGATAGTCGGGGTGCTGTCACTGGTGGTCGCGCCGTCGGCGACCGGGTTACCGGCGTCGTCGGTCAGGCCCGGCACGGTTTCGCTGGTGTCGACGGTCACGTTCACGGTGTCGCTGACCGCGTTGCCGTTCGCGTCGGTGCCGTCGATCACGAGCGCGTGTTCGCCGTCGGCCAGCGGGGTGTCAGGCGTGAAGGTCCAGTTGCCGTCCGCGTCGACGGTGGCGGTGCCGAGATCGGTCTCGCCGTCGGAGACGGTTACGGTGGAGCCGGGCTGCATGCCGCCGCCGCCGATAGTCGGGGTGCTGTCGCTGGTGCTGCTGCTGTCGGCGACCGGGTTACCGGCGTCGTCGGTCAGGCCGGGCACGGTTTCGCTGGTGTCGATGATGACGTCGACGGTGCTGCTGCTGGCATTGCCGTTCGCGTCTGTGCCGTCAACGACCAGGGCGTGTTCGCCGTCGGCCAGCGGGGTGTCAGGCGTGAAGGTCCAGTTGCCGTCCGCGTCCACGGTGGCGGTGCCGAGCTCGGTCTCGCCGTCGGAGACGGTCACGGTAGAGCCCGGTTCCATGCCGCCGCCGCTGAGAGTCGGGGTGCTGTCACTGGTGGTGCTGCCGTCGGCGACCGGGTTACCGGCGTCGTCGGTCAGGCCCGGCACGGTGGCGCTGGTGTCAACGGTGACGTTCACGGTGTCGTTCACTGCGTTGCCGTTCGCGTCGGTGCCGTCAACGACCAGGGCGTGTTCGCCGTCGGCCAGCGGGGTGTCAGGCGTGAAGGTCCAGTTGCCGTCCGCGTCGACGGTGGCGGTGCCGAGATCGGTTTCGCCGTCGGAAACGGTTACAGTGGAGCCGGGCTGCATGCCGCCGCCGCCGATGGTGGGCGTGCTGTCGCTGGTAGCCGATCCGTCCGCCACCGGGTTACCGGCGTCGTCGACGAGAGATGGCGTTGTGACAGGAATAACGCTGGCAGCACTATTGTCTTCACTGGTTGCTGCAGAGTTGTCTTCATTCGCGGCTACAGAGTTGTTATTTCCTGAACCCCCACTGCCACCAGAGTTTGATGCAGCAGCCACACCAATCAATGCAGCCAGACCACCTAAAACCCCTCCCGCTACATAGACATTGTCCGCGATAAGGGGATCCGACGAGGTCGAAACAAGTTCATATACGCTATTAGCCGCATCATAGTCATAAGCGTAGATTACACCGTCCGAACCAGAGGCTGTCATGACCGGCATTTCTTCTGCACTGACGTTTTGCAGGACAATGTCATACTGTTCACCCGTGACATCATCCACCAGCTTGAATTTCATCTGGCCATTCGCTTTTGACGCAATGATCTTCTGGGGAGGCTGCCCATCAACACTGTGAACTTCATAGGACGCAGCCTGTGGCATAGACTCCAATGCCAGCGACTTTCCAGGTTGTAAAGCATGTTGAGCAATAACATTGCCCTGAGTGTCTTTAATAATTAATTGTATTTTCATATTTCACCAATAGCGTTGAAATAAACCTGGCGATGAAAAAGTAGCCAGATGCTGCTGTGTTATGTTGATAAAAAAATTTAAAAATAGTGAATTAACCTCCAGATGGCAGTGAGTTATGGCCCGATAACGCGGTGTGATAAAAATGGGTAAGATATATTTTTTATCTTAACGCTTAATAATCAGTGTGATTTGACACTCTATTTAATAATGCTGACCGGTTTTTTCTGAGCCCTGCTATAGGGTTGGTTATCTATTTCCATGGCAAGGTTTTATCCTGTTCATGGCTAAACACTTGTCCGGGTGGATAGATAAGTGTTTATCACTTCCATCACTTCTATCTTATAGAGAGAGGGATGATTTAGTGAGTTGGTTAACTTTAATCTGCATTCTTACAAATAAAATCCTGAAAGGGAATTTACACACTCTTATCCACACGCTGTAGAGAAGAAACCTAAAATGAGCCTATCAGACAGAATAAAATTAGTTTTTATGGATTTTTTGCGATTTTAAACTCTGGAAAAACAACTGATCAGACATTACGTGCAGGGGTTTTTTGTCAATCTTGTGTAAATGTATTTAATAAGCTGCTATCAACGCAGAAATGATTTTCGTTTGTTTGTGTTTTTATTTATTACTAATAACATCAGTGAGTTATATGTTTTTTTTGCGGCCTGATTGACTGTTTTTTTATAAATTTAAGCGTAGAAAATACGATTGGAATTAATGTTATTTTAACAAAAAATAATCGTGCCTTATCACATGGCAATAAATAACATTGTTTCATTTTTAGCATTAAATGCACTTTTCAATATCAGCTGATTGATAATGTCGTTAGATTGCAAATTTATAACTATTGTTAAAATACAGATGTATATCTATCAAGGTTTATAGGGAGCGTTAAACCCGGGCAGGCTATATCTGACGTGAACTCAAGGTGAATTTTTAAACATAATGTTTTCCAACTACGTAGAGTAAAAAAATATTAACTTTTATTCCTGAACGGGAAGGATGCTTATCACAGGAGGGTAAAATCGTGCTTACCTCAGCGATAAGCATGTTATTGTTCAGGGAATGCACTGCCTGATCGTAGAAGGTAACGGATAGATAATCTGGCGAGATCTGCCGGGCGGTGGTAACACCCGGCAGATGATTGGGCTAATCAGTCAATTAATGCAGACAGCACTGCTTATACTTTTTGCCGCTGCCGCAAGGACAGGGATCGTTACGGCCGGGCAGTTTCTCAGCTGAAACAGGTTTCTGTGGCACGGGAATCGCTTCCGGCTGGGAGATCCAGTGGTCATGCAGCGCCAGCGCAGCAGGGCGGATCGCCTCAATGCTGGCTTCCATCTCCTCCGGCGTCATAGCGTCAATCTTTTCGAGGTTCTCTTCCACACCATGCAGGGCGATAGCGTCCAGCGCAGGCTGCAGATCCGCTGGCAGAGCAGACCAGTCGGTCAGCGCGACACCGCGCATATAGCCGAAGCACCACTCTTCCACCACGGTAAACTCCAGGCCTTCCATCTCGCGGATGCCAAACAGCGGTTCGAACTGCTCCGGGAATTCAGATAAGCGGTCAGCCACATCATTCATATGCTGGAAGCACAGCGACATAAAGCGCGTCATTTCACGCTCGTTGCTCCATTTTGGAATCTGCTTCTCGCCACCCCACAGCGCCACCAGCCATTGGCTGGGTTCGACGGTCACGGGACCGGAGAGAACGGCAGTCAGCAGACCATCCAGTTCGGAGACATCAATAATTGACGCTTCGCTGCCATATTTTTCCAGCATATCTTCCAGCCATTGCAGCTCTTTTTCGGACAGTGGGCCTTCTTTCATGCGGTTGCCTCCCGGGCATATCAAATTTTAGCGCGGCGTTAAGCCTCAAAACCGCAGCAGTGTACACCCTTGTGGGCTGCAGCACAGCTAACCCTGTTCGGGCATTTCCTGGCAGCAAAACCGCGTTTAGCCTCTCGGTCACCCTTTAGGCAACTGCAGGCACGTCGTATTTAAGGTGCATTTTGCCGCTGACGCCGCTCTGCTGCGCGTTCAATAAATGACTGACAGAAGGAAAACAGCGTTTCCTGCAGCATAGCTTTGGCTGGCTGTTTCACACGGATCGCCGCTATCGGCCAGTGGATGAGCAGATTAACAATGGGATTTAATCTGCCTGCTGGCGAGTGGTGTCACCCTCTCGCAGATCTCCGCGCTGGAGGGCTATATCGGTGGCTACACCAGTTTTATCGGCTATGACAAATGAAACGGCAATGCGATTTTGGTGCTGCAGAGCGGCTTTAACCGGAGCAACAATTCAGGCATTGCGTTGTTGGTCGATCTGGCAACTCAGGATAAAGTGGTCTGGTCCGTTACCTGGCCTGTGTGCAGTAAAGTGAACAGCGCTGTTTTTCCAGCACATAGCATCAGCACAACGGAACTGAAGTACGATAAACTTTAGCCTGACTGTCAAAATTCAACGTGGAAATCATTATGCGCAGGACTCAACGTGTACTTTTATCAATGGGATTACTGGTTGGCTCGCTGAGCCTGATCCCCGCTGTACAGGCTGCTGGCGAAGCAACGGATACCGTTCCGCCACCGCCGCAGATCCAGCCCGCTAATCCTGATGCTCAGAACGCTACGCCGGATGCCGGTGCGGCGCAAAACCAGGCACCGACCAGTTCACAGTCTAATGATGGTATTACGCCGACCACACCAAACACGCCGTCAACGGTCAATGGTGCGCGCCCTGATTACGAGCTCAGCACCATCATCATCGACTATAAACAGTACAAAATCGGTGACATCGTGCCAGAGAAGTACACCGATAAAACCTTCACCATCACTGAGTGGCAAAAGCGCAATCTGCCTGCCCCGCAGGAAAATACCCACTGGGCGTATATCAACGCTAACTATATTCTGATTACCAATGACACCGGTAAAATCGTCATGGGTAAATCGGGAGATATCTTCTTCCGCGGCTAATGCCGTGGCTAAATAAAATCAGCCGGTCGTGATGACCGGCTTTTTTTAGCCGAAACGCTCTGCACTAAAGCTTGCCAGCATCGGATGCTTCTCACCGCTTACGATCTCCTCCGCCAGTAATTCCCCGACAATCAGCGCCAGCGTTGCGCCCGAATGCGTGAACGCCACATAACACCCCGGCACCTTTTGCAGTTGTCCCAGCACCGGATCGCCATCGCCCGGAATCGGCTTCAGGCCAATTTTCCAGCTCTGAACGCTGAGCGGCTCGTCACCTCGTAATAGCTTGCTCGCTTCTTCTGCCAGCTTTGCCACGACTTGCTCATCAATATGGTAATCACCTCCGGCCAGCGGCTGGATATCCTCTTCATACCAGTCATGATCCAGCGCATAACGGTTACCGGGGTTAGGCCGGATGGCGGCGCGGGGCGTGTTCAGCACCGCTTTCAACTTATGGCTGCCCGGTTCCGTGATGACCAGCATGGAGACCGGCGATCCGTTGGGGATCGTCACGCCGAGAGGTGCTACCACATCCGGTGTCCAGGGGCCACAGGCGACCACCACCGCATCTGCCCGCAACTCGCCCTGTTCACTGTGGATGCCACAGGCACGGCCCTGATCGGTGAGTACGCTGGCTTTACCCGCATGTTCTATCACTTCACCCCCGCGCGCCCGAAACTGATTTACCAGATACTCTGTGAGATGTGGCAGGCTGACCCAGCCTTCACCGGGATTAAATATCGCCTGCGACGGCAGCGCGCCGGAATCGATGGCCGCATCCGCCTGCGCCACATTATCTGCAGTCATGAGCTGTGAGTCGTAACCGTGGGCTTTCTCATAGGCATGCCGCGCCTGGGTTCCGGCTGCATCGTCTTTAAACCAGCAGACCCCGCCATCAAAACGTAGCCAGTCGAGGTCAGGATGTTGAGCAAACAGGGTGCGATAGCGATCAATGCCTGCCATGCGCAGTGCATGGTAGGGCAGGGAGCGCTCACCCGCTGAGTTGAGCCACGACAATGAACGTCCCGATGCGCCGGAACAGAGCGCAGCTTCGGTCACCAGCGTCACCGCCGCACCGCGTTTGGTCAGCTCCAGCGCCGTCGAAACACCGATGACGCCACCGCCCAGTACCACCACTTTCAATTCAGTTTTTAACGCCATTATCAGGTTCCTTGCTCAGTTACAGCACTTCAGAGAGAAAACGTTGCAGTCGTGGCGACTGCGGTGCATCAAAAACGGCACCCGGCGGTCCGGCTTCAACAATCTCGCCTTCGTCCATAAACACCACCTGATCTGCCACTTTGCGTGCAAAACCCATTTCATGGGTCACTACAACCATTGTCATGCCGCGACGGCAGAGATCCGCCATCAGCGTCAGGACACCTTTCACCAGTTCGGGATCGAGCGCGGAGGTTGCCTCGTCAAACAGCATGACTTCGGGATCCATCGCCAGCGCGCGGGCAATCGCGACGCGCTGCTGCTGACCGCCGGAGAGATCGCGTGGCCGATGATCGGCGCGCTGTCCCAGACCCACCTCTTCCAGCCGCTGACGCGCAATCGCCATCGCCTGCGCTTTAGGCAAGCCTTTAACCCGCCACGGGGCCAGCGCCACGTTCTCCAGCGCGCTGTGGTCGGGGAAGAGATTGAAATGCTGAAACACCATGCCAATCCGCAGCCGCAGCGCATCGGGCTTGTCGTGCAGCACCGATCGGTCAGCCAGCAGGACATCCCCGGACTGTGGCTCATGCAGCCGGTTGATGCCGCGCAAAAGCGTCGATTTACCCGAGCCGGATGGCCCGATAATGCAGGTCGTGCTGCCAGGCGCGACCCGCAGCGAGACGTTACGCAGCACCTCAATCGGGCCATAGGCCAGCGTCAGATCGCGCAGCTCCAGACTGGCACCGTGCCAGCTCGCGCCGTTCAGGTTATTCATGGGTGCCTCCGATTCGGGGTTGCGTGACCAGTGAAACGCCGGGCGCTCTGACTTCATCCACCTCTTTTAAGCCGCTTTTCGGTGCCGTCAGACGACGGCGACCGGTGCGATAGCGCACATCGACATAGTTGACCATGTGTGTCAGCGGCACCGTGATGATCAGATAGAACAGCCCGGCCAGCATCAGGGGTGAGAGGTTGCCGGTGAGCACCGCCGCATCCTGACCCACGCGAAACAGCTCCCGCTGCTGGGTCATCAGGCCCAGCAGGTAGACCAGCGATGAGTCTTTGATGATGGCGATGAACTGGTTAACGATGGCGGGCAGCACGCGGCGGATCCCCTGCGGGATCACCACCAGCCGCATTGCCCGACCATAACTCATCCCCAGCGCCCGGCAAGCCTCCATCTGGCCGCGTTCAACACTCTGAATACCGGCGCGGAAAATCTCGCCCATGTAGGCGCTGGCGATCAGGCTGAGGGCGAAGATCCCCAGCGGATAGGGTGTAGGACCGAACAGCTGATAGCTGAAGCGCGCCAGGCCCTGACCAATCAGCAGAATGGTCAGAATTGATGGCAGACCGCGGAACAGATCGGTATAGAGCCGGGCAGGCAGACGCAGCCAGCGTGAGGGTGAGATGCCCATCAACGCCAGCAGAAGTCCTAATAGCGTGCCGAGCAGCGTGGCCGCCAGCGAGATAATCACCGTATTGACCAGCCCGGTGGTCAGCATCTGCGGCAGTACTTCCATCATTGATGGAAAATCAAAGAACGTGCGGGAAAGGATCGTGAACAAGTCCATCGCCGTCTCCATGCAGGGCGGGGGTTCCCCCGGTTAACTCAGGACGCGAACGTCCGCGTTTTACTGCCCGCCAGGCAGATACTGTTTTGGCATCGGCGATCCGGGGAACCACTTCTCGTAAAGTCGTTTCCAGGTGCCATCCTGCATCGCAGCTTTGATGGCACCGTCCAGCGCGGCCTTAAAGGCGGGTTTGCCTTTGGCGATGGCAATGCCAGCTGGTGCATCAAACGACGGGATGTCGGCGGCAGAGACCAGCTTAAAGCGTTCGGCGTAGCTTTTTGCCGCCTCGTAGTCCAGGAAGATGGCGTCGAGCGTGCCGTTGTTGAGCGCGGAGACGGCGCTATTGTTATCCGGGAAGCGCACCAGATCGGTCTGGGGGAAGTGTTCGACGGCATAGCTCTCCTGCAGCGTGCCCTGAACGACGCCGAGCCGGTGTTTCGCCAGGCTGGCGACATCCTTTACGCCGCTGTCAGAACGGGTGAGAACGGTGAGAAATCCCGCCAGATAACCCGTCGAAAAATCGACCGTTTTTTCCCGCGCAGGCGTGATGCCGATAGCCGCCACCGCCGCATCATACTGACCGTTAGCCACGGCCGGCATGATCGCCGGGAAGTCCTGACCAATAAAATCGACCTTATCGATCCCGATACGGTGGGCGACATCCCGGAAGAACTCAACGTCAAAGCCGGTGAACTGACCGCTGGCATCCGTGAAGGTGTAAGGTTTGGAGTCGCCGACGCTGGCGACCCGTAGCTGACCCGGTTCGATCAGCCCATAAGGATTATTATCGCTGGCAGCCAGCGTACAGAACGAAAGTGAACAGAGTGCGAGCGTGGTGCCGAGCAGTTTGCCCAGAGTGGTTTGCGATTTCATAGCTCATCCGTTTTTGCAGGTTTAAACATCAGAGACAGTTGAGCCAGCAATTATAATTGAGACCGGTCTCAACGCAGGTGGCACCTTAAGACGTGGGCATTGTGAGACCGGTCTCAAGGGGTTACAATGAGTTTAAGCATAGCCTTTTTTCGGCGTCAATATTCCTGTCATCAACCTGTGATTCAAAATAATTATGACGAGTCAGAAACGACAATCGAAAGCGCCGACCGTGGCGGATGTGGCACGTGCAGCAAACGTCTCAAAAGCTCAGGCGGCGCGTGCGCTGGGCGGTTATGGGGCAGTCAGTGATGAGGTGCAGGAGCGGGTCACCAGCGCGGCCTCTGCGCTGGGCTACCGTCCGAATGCCCTGGCCCGCAGCATGAATACCGGGCGTTCCAATACCATCGGGGTGATTGTCGGCGATATCGAAAATCCTCACTTTGGCCTTGCGCTGCGCGGGATGGCCGATGTGGCACGCACGGCGGGTTACCATCTGCTGCTCAGTAACAGCGATGAGAAACTGCAGGCTGAGCAGGATGCCGTGCGGGTGATGCTGGAAAAGCGGGTCGACGGCATTATCGTTGCGCCATGCTGTTCAGAGCACCAGGACAACAGCCATCTGACGCAGGTACTGGAAGAGGGCAGAGCGCTGAAATTATTTGATCGCGCAGTGACTGACCTTAATGTGGAAGCGATCTGTTGCGAATTCACTGACGTCGCTGAAGAGGCGACCGCCCGGTTGCTGGAGGCAGGTCATCGTCATATCGCCTATGTCACCAGCATGGCGCTGGCAACCGACTACAGCACGCCGGGCGATTTTGGCCTGACGCCGGTTGCCCAGCGCGTTGGCGGCATGATGCAGGCCTTTGCTGCCGCGGGCGTGGAGTTTGATCCAACGCTGGTGAAAGTGAACGCGCTGGATGAAGCGGAGATTGCCCGTATTGTGGCTGAGCTGTGGCAGCGTCCGCAGCCGCCTACGGCGCTGGTAGCCTCTGACAGCGTAGTCGCGATGTGGCTGCTGCGGGAAGTCACGCAGCGCGGACTGCGCATCCCTGCCGATCTCTCCTTTGTGATGTATGACAATTTTCCGTGGAGTGAGATTGTCACACCGCCGCTGACGGTAGTGGCTCAACCGGTGTATGAGATGGGCCGGGAAGCGGCACGACGCCTGATTGCGGAGATACGCGGCGAAGCCGTCGGGCCGATGCCGCGCTTTGATGCCCGTCTGATGATCCGCCAGTCGATAGCTGCACCGGCCAACCTTGTCCGCGCGACATAACAGGCTTAACCGGGCCAGTCAGGTAAGCTCTACATGGTTTTACAGATGCGTTTGCAGGCAATGGATCTCTGAATTTTCCAGGTTTGGTACTTTTTAACCCACCATGATAGTGGCAATCTGCAGATATCATCTGCAGCCGGGAGGCGATATGTCACCACACCTGAATCAATTCGAACAGCCGGTCGGCCACTCTTTACCAGACTGGCAATCCCGTCCTTTGCCCCAGCATCAGGTTTTCACTGGCGAGTCGTGTCGGCTGGAGCCGTTCAGTGCAGCACGGCATGGTGATGCACTGTCTGAGGCCTGGGGGCTGGCTGAGGATGGACGCGACTGGACTTACATGTTTATGGGGCCGTTTGATGACCGGCAGGCGTGGCAGGATTATTTCAGCCAGATGGAAGGCAGTCGTGACCCGCTGCACTTTGCGGTGATCGATATCGTCACGGAGCAGGCGGTGGGCAGTCTGTCGTTAATGCGCATTCAGCCTGAACATGGGGTGGTGGAAGTCGGACACGTTGCTTTTTCACCAAGGCTGAAGCAGACCCGCATGGCAACGGAAGCGCATTTTCTGCTGATGCGTTACGCGTTTGAGACGCTGGGTTATCGCCGCTATGAATGGAAATGCGACAGCTGTAATGCCCCGTCGCGTAAGGCTGCGGCACGGCTGGGCTTCCGGTATGAAGGTGAATTCCGTCAGGCAATCGTCTACAAAGGGCGTTCGCGTGACACCAGCTGGTTTTCGATTATCGACAGCGAATGGCCGCAGGTAAAAAAGGGCCTGCAGCGCTGGCTGGCAGAGGAAAACTTTACCGCTGAGGGTCAGCAGCGCGAGAAGCTTGAAGCACTGCGCGACAGACCCTGACCGGGCAGTGGGATCACAGTAGAATATCTTTCAGGACCGCCGCCAGCAGGGTGGTGGTCATGAGGATAGACAACCGTTTGATCCAGCGCATATCGGTGGTCAGGGTCACAACGTCATTTCTCAGGCTCTCGACAGCGCCCGTTAATCGGAAATTCATTTCACTGAGCATCACTTCCATCTTATCCACTTTGATTTCCAGGTGATTAAAACGGATGGCCAGCTTGTCGGTTTTTCTTTCAACATGACCAAGCCGCTCGTCGATCTGATTAACTTTTATGGTGAGATGCCCGAGCCGTTCGTCGATCTGATTAACTTTTATGGTGAGATGCCCGAGCCGTTCGTCGGTCTGATCTACTTTCGTCGTAAGCTTGCCGAGCCGATCGTCAATCTGGTCGACTTTCGTCGTAAGCTTGCCGAGTCGATCGTCCATCTGGTCGACTTTCGTCGTAAGCTTGCCGAGCCGATCGTCAATCTGGTCGACTTTGGTCGTAAGTTTGCCAAGTCGGTCGTCAATCTGGTCGACTTTTATCGTAAGTTTACCGAGCCGCTCGTCGGTCTGTTCAGCTTTTGTCTGAAGCTGGCCGATCCGGACGTCAATATGATTGGCTTTGGTCTGAATCTGACCGAGTTGCCTCCCGACCTGTGCGCCTGGCTGCCTTTGCTGCATATCGGTAAACACCTCCACCATCGCCTCCGCTTGCTGATCGTCGATCCCTGCCTGTTGCAGCGCTTTAAAGGCTTTATGGGTACTCATTGTTGTGCTTGTCATCACGACACCTCCCTGTGTACTCCAGCGATAACCGCATCATGACAGGCAAAAAGCGCATTACCACTTAGTCGGTTATATTTTGCGCGCTATGGCGAAAAATATCAATTAGTACAACAGGTAACGTACAGCGAAGTGCGGGCTGGCCCGCAACAGAAAGCCGATGACAGGATGAGGTGCCTCTGCGGATTATCGCAGAGGCGGAATGAGAAAAAGCGGGCGTTATGGCTGTGGTACGATTTTAATTTCAACCATACCGATGCCGAGTTTGCGCGGATCCTGACCGGTAATATTGCCGGTGTTACTCAGCTGCGGTTCAGGTGGCGCAATGACCAGCTGATGGCTGGCGTTTGGGTTGTCGAAATGCAGGATATGCGTCGATATTTCTTCACCCAGCGACAGCAGTTGCTGCTGATCGCCGACCCGAACCGGGATCGCGCGGTGTGCGTTGGGGCCATAAGCGCGTGCGGTAATAACCAGATCAAACTTAGCCGGGAGCGCATCAACATAATCGATATGCACTTCTGGCGCGAGATTGGCGTTTGACCAGCGCCCCCAGCTCTCTGGCCGTGAGATGCCGCTAAAGCTTTTAACCGTTTCTGGCGCGCCAGGCACGTCGAGCCGGAAGCTGTCAGCACTATAGCGAATGTTGTTATCTTCAATGCGGATCTGCGCCAGGTTCTGCTCGTAACGTGCATTACTGATTGTGCCGTCCGGGAACTGCACTTTGCCTTTCCACTGCGGTTTGTCGACATGCGTCACTGTTGGCGTGCCGCCGAGCTGCCCCGTCGCCACACAGAGATCGCCTGAGAGGGCCAGCGAAGGCTGCCAGAGTCGTGCCATTTTGAAACAGCGATCCACCCAGAGAAATTTATCGGCTGAGGCGAAATCTGCCAGCTGATAGCGCAGTGGGGCCGAATATTCCCCTTCCGGCATCGGCTCAACATGCTTATCGCTGATGCGGAACAGAATCGGCAGTTTAAAGGTGGTGCCTGAGAAGCTGAAGGTATTCTTCGCCTGATCCACCGTGAAGTTGTCTATCTTCTTCGGGAAATTCCAGAGCTGAATAATGTCGGGTTTCCAGCTCGCCACCTTACTCTTCATATCGTCGAACTGGGTGGAGAGTGAAAGAGAAGAAAGGCTGCTGCGGCCCAGGCCAATCGCGTTATCGCCGCCGAGAATATCCAGCAGCGTCGCGCCATTATCCAGCGTGCTGCGCTTCGCCTCCATCAGTTCCGCCTGCGGTTTATCACCGCGGATCACCATGAACAGATTACGACGCGGTTGTTTGATCAGCCACGGATGCGCCGTATTGTTCATTGCCAGATGATCAGAGCTCACCACAATCACGGTATTTTTAAACCACGGCGACGCTTTGATGCGCGCAATCAGGCGGGCTACATGTTCCTGCGAGCAGGCGACCGCACTGAAAGACTGATTCGGTTTGCCGTCAATGCTGTAGCTCCTGCGATCGCAACTGCGTGAGATAAACCCGTCCGGGTGATGCGTATCGACGGTCAGTGTAAACAGCGCAAAAGGCTTACCGGCCTGGGAGAGTTCCTGATACTTCTCAAAGACTTCATCCAGCACCGTATCGTCGTAATAACCCCAGTTATTGCGGTAAGCAGGATCGGCAACGCGGCTTTTCAGCTCCTGCGAACCATAAAGATTTTCGGGGTCGAAACCGTGCGATTTCAGGAAGACATCTTTACCGGCAAAACGCAGATCGGCACCCTGAATAAACCAGTTCTGGTAGCCGGAGTTTTTCAGGATGTCGCCCAGACAGACGTTTTGCGGATAGAAGCTGGAGAGCGACGCCGACGCATTACCGTCAAACGGCGCAAACAGCGGAATGCCGCACTGTGAGGCGACCATGCCTGCAATGGTGTAATCGGTGCCGGGTAACTGTTCGGTTTCGCTGAAGTCGATACTCTGCTCTTTCTGCCGGCTCAGCTCAGGTGCCAGGCCAGGAAAGGCGATGGGGTCGAAATAGGTGCGCTCTAAGCTTTCACCATAGATGTAAACCACGTTGAGGCGCGGCTGTTCAATACGATTACGCGGCACTTTATAGAAGTTGTCAAAGTCAGAGTCCGCCATCTGGGTATGCGACACGATGAGCGTCGCGACCTGACGAAAGGCCGGGGTAGTCTGCACCGAGCCGAGCGCGCAGGCGGCCGCCAGCAGCGACCAGCCCATGTGATGCGGACGCTTACGCCGACGCAGAATCCACGACAGCAGGCAGAACAGCAGGAACAGCACGATTATCAGCCCAATCGCGGGCACCACATATTTACTGACACCCGCGCCGGTCAGGCTATTGGTCAGGGTATAGAGCACCGCATCGTTGATGCCGTCCCCGGTAAAATAGTTGCTGGCATACAGGGTGGCGTTCAGCACAACGAAAATCACCAGCAGGATAAGAACAAGAATAAACCAGAATTTGTTACGCCCGGCTTTACAGGAATAGATTGCAATAGCGGCCAGAAACAGCACGACGGAGACCCATTCGGACAACGGTAAATCCTCTCTCTACAGGGTTGCACGAGGCTTCACGCAACCGGCCATCTTCGGGGGATGGTTTTTCGACAATCTATATTGGCTGTCATCCGGCTGCAACATATCCGGCCCGATTTGTGCGGTGGAGAACAGATTGGTTCAGAAGGGGGGCAGACGTGACGGTGGCTGGCGCACCGTCAGCAGAGCAGGCGTCAGGGCGTTTTCAGAGTTTGCCGGTGAGGTATTGCGCTTCGCCGTCGGCAAAACTCCAGTCACCTTTGTCGTTGGTGATAAAGCTGATCATTAAATCATTGCCCTGCACGCCACAGTGCTCACGCAGCTCACGCGCCAGCTCCGCCATAAAATGCTGCTTCTGTTCACGGCTGCGCGGGCTGGTATAAACCCGCACCATCACCAGATTATCGCTTCGGCTGAATCCCAGGCCGGTATCCTGAAACACCATCTGATAACGCTTGTTTTCCTGAACAATCTGATAACGATCGCGCTCAGGTACGTTAAAGGCTGTCAGCACGGCACGGTGCGCCGCATCCAGTAGTGTACGCAGTTCTGATTCTGAACGACCCTGAATAACATCGAACTGTAGCAGTGGCATAGTGAATTCCTCATCGTGGTTAATGAGCCTATGGTGACCTCTTTATCCGGCGGGAAAAAGCGCGTAGCCTGAAATGATTATTCACTATAATGAACAATTGCTATGAAAGAGATGAAAACGGATACGTTGTGGGATCATCTTCACTGGCTGACCGTACTGGCTGAGCAGGGCAGCTTTACCCGCGCGGCAGAGCGGCTGGACGTCAGCAAAGCTGCGATGAGTCAGAAAATCAAAGAGCTGGAACAGATAGCCGGTGTACTGCTGGTACAGCGCACCACGCGCAGCGTGCGACTGACATCGGCGGGTGAGAAGCTGGTGGAGGAGTTGCGCGAGCCTTTTGCCCGCATCGAACAGAGTTTTTTCAGCGTGCGTGATACCGCCGGGCCAGTGCGTGGTCTGGTGCGTATTACCGCGCCGGTGGCGTTTGCCCGGCAGCAGCTGGTGCCGATTATTGGTGAGTTTCTGCGTGACTATCCGCAGGTACGTCTGCAGCTGGATGTGACGGACCGCATTGTGTCGCTGAGCAGCGAGGGGTTTGATCTGGCCATCCGGCACAGTGACACGCTGCCGGAAACCCATGTGGCGCTGCCGCTGTGTGATACGCAGACAGTGCTGGTGGCCTCACCCGCCTATCTTAATGAACAGGGTATACCGAACACGCCGCAGGATCTGGGGCAGCATAACTGTCTTTACTATCCGCGTGGTGTTGAATCACCGCGCTGGCGGTTTGTTACCGTAGCGGATGGCGAAGAGGTGCAGGTGAGGATTCAGGGCAGCTTTGCCACCAATAACAGTGAGTCGATACGCGATGCCGCCCTGCAGGGACTGGGAATCGCGATGCTTCCCGACTTCAGCGCCCGTGAAGCGCTGGCAGCGGGCTCGTTGCAGCAGGTGTTACCTGAGTGGCTGCCGGTTGAGGCCTTTGCCGCCCGCCTGTGGATCGTCCGACCCTGGGCGGCGCAGGTACCCCGCGCGGTCACCCTCTTAACGCACTGGCTACGCGCCCGCTTTGACCGCTGATGGCAATGCCAGCGCAGGTGATGGGGTGTGCATCATCTCGCCAATCAGGCTGCTGCGGTTATACAGACCCAGCCGCAGATTGAAGTCGAGATGCAGTCGCTCGTTGCCGGTTAATTTGATAATCGGTGGTGGCGTCTCTGGCCGCTGCTGAAACATCACCGACTGCGCAAAGGCGGTACTGCTGTCGGCATGTAGGCGCTGATAGTACCAGGCGCTGGCTTCCCCTTTACGCAGATAAAGATTGGCTCGCCGGTATTCGCGCATCGCGACCTGCTGCGCCAGCGACAGAAGCTGACGTAACGGATTATCTACATTTTGTACAATCAGCGGAAAATCATCACGCTTCTTCAGCTCATGGAAATAGTTGCGGATACCGACGTTTTTAACCGGTGCCAGCTGTTTCAGCCATTCGCGAATAAAGGCATTTTGCGGCGGTGCGGCAATGAACCAGCTCTCGATGACCGGCGCAAGCAGGTTCAGCGTTGATTGCTCGCGATAGTAGCCGATGAGATCCATTGGCCGTGCCTTATGAACGCGATGCACCCAGGCGAGATTCTCAAACAACAGGGTGCTGCAGTCGATGCCGATACCGCCATAGCGGTGAATCAGCTCAAGCCGGATGATTTCACTTTTATGTGCCAGCGTCAGATCGGAAGAGATAAAGCTGAGTTCGGGCAGCCACTGCGACAGGGTGCGCTGCGTAACCAGATAAACCTGGTGATCGGGGTTGTCCCGCCGGATTTTACTGATATTCAGCGCCATTGATGCCGGTAGCTGATCGTTATGCCAGACCATCCAGACAATCTTTGGAATCTCGGGCAGATCTTTCTGCTGAGCGATCAATACGACATTATCTTCCTGTCCCGGATCATATTCCGGTGCCTGGCAGAGGCCCTGCTGTTTCTTATTCCATAACATCTGGCTACTGAACGATATTCTTTTCCAGTTACGCCAGATTTTATGCGCTGGACGTTGGCGATGTGAAGTCATGGTACACCTGTTATTTTTATTTTGCCGCTATAGTGCAGGCTCTGCCCGTTGCGCCTGAGGCGCGAACGGGCGGCATTGCATAATGGCTCATCCCGATGAGTGCGGGAATTAATGAATAGTTTTCCCTGGTGGCGACGCAGTGCGGGAGCGCGCGATAGTTTCCTCACGGCTTTTTAATTGCACTGCACCTTTTTAATAAAACATTATTTACACATTAGCTATGTCTTTTTTTGACTTTAGGATAATCCGGAAATAATCCGGTCACCTTATTGGAATAATAATATCGCCAGGGTTAATCAGTTATTTAACTGTGGCGGAAGGCATAACTAAGGAATATCTGAATAGTATGCTAAGCCTTTGGGTTCTCTCAGGGTCTGGACCGCAGAATCAGTGAATATTGCGCTTAACGTGTAGCGTAAGCCCGGCTCAACAATTTGCGAAATCGTACAGCCCGAAGAGGATTGTCTACGCTTAAGAAGAACTTACTGAGAAAGGAGCGCGCATGCAGAGAGAATCTTATGGTTTACTGGCGGTTGATAAGCAGGGCAATCGCGTCCTGTTTCTTAACCCGGAAACCTTCGCGGTCGAGCGCGAGCTGAACGCTTTTCCACCGCGACCGCATGAACTCCTGATGCTGGCACCCTGGGGTAAAGCGTATGTGCCCATCTATGGTGACGGCGTTCATGGCAATAACCCGCATCCGGGTCACAAAGTGGCGATCATTGATTTGCAGCGTCGCGAGATCAGCGGTTTTATCGATCTGTCGCCGTTACGTGCCCCACACAGTGGGCAGCTGGGCCGCGATGGTAAAGTCTATCTCTGCTGTGAGCAGAGTGCCGCTGTAGCCGTGATCGATCCGCAGACCGACAACGTGGAAAAGATCATCCCGATTCCTTCTCACAACGCGCATCGCCTGACGCTGTCACCCAGCGGGCGCAAACTTTTCACCGATAACGAAGAGGATGCAACCATCACCGTCGTGGATCTCTGTGAAGCAGAGGGACGGGTGATTGATACGATTCTGCTGCCGGGACCGATTGCGGGCATCGCCGCTTCACCAAAACACCCTTATCTGGTCGCCAGTGCCGCGGATGCGCCGTTGCTCTATGTGATCGATCGGCAGAGCCACCGTATTCGCCAGCGCATTACGCTGCCGGGTCATCAGCAGCCCTGCCAGGTGGTTCGCTTCAGCGCCGATGGCGAACAGCTGGTGGCGATTGGCGATCAGGAACCGCTGGTAACGCTGTTTGACGACCTGCTGAATCCGCTGGGCGATATCAGCGTGGGCAACATGCCGATGGATGGCTGCTTCACGCCAGACAGGCAACAGCTGCTGATTGCTAATCAGGATGATGGCACGCTGAGCGTGATCGATCTGGTGCAGCGTAATGTGATTGCCACACCGCGTGTCGGAACGGGCTGTGAGGTGCTGGGCTATTTTCCGATGGGTCAGATAAACGGACGATGATAGATCGCGGAACTCCAGTGGCGGCTGCTGGCATGTTTCTCTGCCTGCCAGCCGCGTTTACGCAATTCGCGCGCAATCATCTTGTTCATGATGCCGTGACCCAGCAGCAGCACCGTGCCATCCTGTGAGTGCCCGATCAGCTTCTCTGCCGCCGCCGATGCGCGGCTGCGTGCATGTTGCAGCGACTCCGCTTCACCCGCATAACCGCAGAACCACAGCAGCCGCAGTAAGGCCAGCCAGCAGAGCGTCGGCAGCTGAAAGGCACCCGTTCGCAGCAGCGGTACGGCAACTTCGCTGTAGAGCGCATCAATCTCATGAGGCTGCAGGCCAAGCTGGTTCAGAGAGGATTGTGCGCGGGGAAGGGGACTGCAGACAATAATCGTGGCCTCATGGGCAATCTCAATACTGCGCGGTGGCGGCCCGTCACTGACTCCGGACTGATCGTAAGCTTCGCACCAGTCTGCAAGTGCCTGCACGCTCTGACGACCCGCTGCCTGGTGGTCAGGTTTACCGTGGCGCATCAGAATAATGGTCATAACACCTCTGTCAGGCTTTTTTTCAGGGTAACGCATTGTCTGCGCTTACAGCGACTTTTCAGAATAAAGAGGAAGTGTCATCTGCACGTAATCAGGGTGTGCGACAACAGAACCCGATGAAAGGATTTTAGCCTGGCTTATAACGCTTAATGATTAGAGAAAATGCTAACTTATCGTCCGGAGTGATTTTTTATTGTGCGATGAGGTGGCGTTAACTGGCTGAATTTGCGCTGAAAATGTGCGATGACGCAATGTGATAGTGAAGTTTTACTAACAATTTGCGTCGGGATCTCTTGATTTATCTACGCGCGTAGATACACTAAGCCCCAGTGATTGCTCACGGTGCCCGATGCACAGTAGGCTCCATTGATTGTTAAGTTACATTCGCTCAGTTTAAGCGACCGGTGAAAAATAGATCGGCGAAATAGGGCGGAGAGCTAGATTCCAACACCAGGGAATCCTTTAACCTTTCATCATGGTTAGTCAACTGAACGTCGCCACCGGGGGAATTCCGCTTTCATCAGGGAATCGACCCATGGACGGGCGTTTATCAATCTGCATACGCATTCAGGGATAGGGTTATGACGGCACACAATACCGTTAAGCAGCAGGCATCACTGTCTTCCACCTCAGCCGCCGACGAGCGGTTTAACACATCTTCAGGCCGCAAAGATTTCTGGCGTGCCACTTTCTCATGCTGGCTCGGAACGGCAATGGAGTACGCGGATTTCGCGCTCTACGGTCTGGCCGCCGGGATCATCTTCGGCGACGTCTTCTTTCCGGAATCGACTCCCGCGATGGCACTGCTCTCCAGCTTTGCGACCTGGTCAGTCGGGTTTATTGCCCGGCCCATCGGCGCGCTTTTTTTCGGCTGGCTCGGCGACCGCAAAGGCCGCAAGGTGGTGATGATCGCCACCATCATTCTGATGGGGGCGTCCACCACCTTTATCGGCTTAATACCGAGCTATGCCGCGATTGGTGTCTGGGCACCGGCCTGTCTGGTGCTTCTGCGCTTTACCCAGGGTTTCGGCGCGGGCGCAGAGTTATCGGGCGGCACGGTGATGCTGGGTGAGTATGCGCCGACAGAGCGTCGCGGACTGGTCTCTTCGGTGATCGCACTGGGCTCCAACAGCGGCACATTACTGGCCTCGCTGGTCTGGCTGCTGGTGGTACAGATGGACCAGCAGAGCCTGCTGGAGTGGGGCTGGCGTATTCCCTTCCTCAGCAGTGCCTTGATTGCCCTGGTTGCGCTGTGGATTCGACGCCATCTGCGTGAAACGCCGGTGTTTGAGCGCAGAAAAGCGGAGATGGAAGCAGAACGTGCAGGCGTGCTGGCGGTGCCGGTAGTGGATCAGCGGCCTTTCTTCCAGCGCACACGAGCCTTCTGGACCATGGTTGGCCTGCGTATCGGGGAAAATGGCCCCTCCTATCTGGCGCAGGGTTTTATCGTCGGCTACGTCGCGAAGGTGCTGATGGTGGATAAGTCCGTCCCGACAACGGCCGTGTTCCTTGCCTCACTGCTGGGCTTCCTGATTATTCCTTTTGCGGGCTGGCTCTCCGACCGTTTTGGTCGCCGGGTGGTGTATCGTGTCTTCTGTCTGTTACTGATGATTTACGCCTGGCCTGCCTTTACGCTGCTGGATACGCGTGAACCGATGCTGGTTATCCCGGTTATCGTGGTCGGTATGGCACTGGCGTCACTGGGTATCTTTGGTGTGCAGGCTGCATGGGGCGTGGAAATGTTCGGCGTTCATCATCGCTACACTAAAATGGCGGTGGCCAAAGAGCTTGGCTCGATTTTATCCGGCGGTACAGCACCGCTTATTGCCGCTGCTATGCTCTCTTATACCGGTCACTGGTGGCCGATTGCGGTCTACTTCTCGGCAATGGCCGCCATTGGATTCTTTACCACTTTTGTCGCTCCTGAGACGCGAGGGCGGAATCTCAATCTGCCTGAAGATGCCATCTAGATTTGCCTGAGGGTGCCGTCTGCCAGAATAGAGCGATAAACAGCAGGCCGTGTAAAGCGGCCTGTTTTTTTTATGGGGGAACGTGATGTGCCTAAGTCGTTAACGGGAAAAGTGACCCGCAGTGAAGTTGCGAAAGCGGCAGGCACCTCAGTGGCAGTCGTCAGTTATGTTATTAACAACGGGCCTCGTCCGGTCGCTGAGGCGACCCGTCAGCGGGTACTGGAGGCGATTAAAGCGACCGGTTACCGACCAAATGCGGCAGCACGCGCGCTGGCATCCGGTAACACCAAAACGTTTGGACTGGTGGTGCCCAACATCAGTAATCCCTTCGTGGCGTCAATGGCGCACGTGTTGTTGCAGGAGTCGATGAACCACGGTCACGTCATGCTGCTGGGTGATGCAGGTGACGATCGCAAACGTGAACTGGAGTTAATTCAGGGGCTGCTCAACCGGCAGGTCGATGGACTGTTTTACAACAGCGTCGATCGCCATCCTTATATCGACCTGATTAAAGCCAGTGGAACGCCACTGGTGATGCTGGAGCGGGTTGAGCCTCAGCCGGGCGTGAACATGCTGCGGGTCAATGAGCGTCAGGCCGCGTGGCAGGTGACGGCACATCTGTTGAGTCACGGTTATCAGCAGGCAGGGATCATCAGCGGCCCGGTCGATATGCTTAACGCACAGGATCGTATTCAGGGCTGGCGCGATGCCATGCACGATCGTGGCCTGCCGATTGATGAGTCGCTGATGTTTCCCGCCAGCTACACCCCACAGGGCGGCTACGAGGCGGCACAAACCATGATCGCCCGCGGCTGTGTGCCTCGTGCGTTGTTTACCAGCAATGAAGGTCAGGCGATTGGCGCGCTTCGCGCCTTTTCCGAACATCACATTCGCGTGCCGCAGGATGTGGCACTGGTCTGCTTTAACGGGACCAATCACTCGTCGTTTCATGTTCCGACATTAACGACCGTGCGCCAGCCACTGCGTGAGATGGCACGCTCTGCGATTCAGATGCTGAAAGAGGGGCAGAGCGAAGCGCAATTAAAGGAGTTTCCACATTATCTTGAAATTGGTGAATCCTGCGGCTGTCAGCCGCAAAGTCAGAGTTAATTTATAAAAATATGAAAAGAATCATTATTGATTGCGATCCCGGCAATGGTATCGCGGGTGCCAACACCGATGATGGGCTGGCGATTGCGCTGGCCTTAGCGTCACCAGCCCTGTCGCTGGAATTAATCACCACCGTAGCGGGTAACACGCCATGTGACGTGGGTGCACGCGTTGCCAAAGATCTGATCGTCCGGCTGGGATTATCTATCCCGGTCGTACAGGGCGCGATGCAGGCGTTACAGGAAGATCCTGCGCCATGGCGCGAAACGCTGGATCATCGGGTCAATCAGCTTGCGCTGGGAAAACTCTGGCAGGATGTGCGTCAGCCAGCCGATATTGCGGCGGATGCGTTTGATGCGGCTGACGCTATCGGCAAACTGATTTGCGACAATCCGGGCGAGATTACGCTGGTGGCAATTGGCCCGCTGACGAATGTGGCGCTGGCGATGCAGCGCTATCCCGCCCTGGCTGAATCGGTGGCGGAAATTGTGATCATGGGCGGCGTCTTCTCGCTGGATGACTACATCAAAGATACCAATTTTGGTCTGGATCCCGAGGCGGCGCATCAGGTGCTGCACAGTGGTGCTGCGGTAACACTGGTGCCGATGGATGTCACCACGCAGACGCTCCTGACCCAGCAGGATCTGACCCGCCTCACCGCCGTCGATCATCCGCTAGCCGACTTTGTGCGCGACACACTGCGACCGTGGATCGACTATTCAATGGAAACCCGTCAGCTGGCGGGGTGCTGGATCCACGATGCGCTGGTGGTCGCCTGGTTGCTGAATCAGCAAGTTGCCTCGGGCATCGATTACCGGGTTGATATCGAACTGCGTCCCGGTGCGACGCGTGGCAAAAGCTGGCGTTATCGTCAGCCGCTTCGGCTCACCGTCGGTGTGCCTGATCACTGCGGCGCATCGGTGCATGTGCTGCATAGCGTCGATAACACGCTGCTGTTGTCGATCATCGAACAGGCATTTAAGCGCCTGACATCCTGAAGTCATGGGTGATGAACTGCGCCCGCTTATTGCGCATGATCGGCTGTCATGATGGGGCGGGGATTATCACCGGCTGACAAAATCTGTCAGGTTACCAGCAGCATTCGGGCGCAGTCAGAGGATGCGTATTTTATGAGAAAATACAAAGCGTTAAATGGATTCGCACACGTCGATCCAGCGGGCGTTAGTCAGTTCAGCCATCTGCTGTGGCGAGATGCGGACGGCGCTGTGGATAGCGCCAGCGGCGGGCAGGACTTCATCGAAGCTACGCAGTGAAACATCACAGTAGACGGTCAGCGGATTCTCCAGACCGAACGGACAGACGCCGCCCACCGGGTGGCCGGTCCAGTTAATCACCTCGTCGACGCTCAGCATCCGCGCTTTCGCGCCCAGCGCTGCTTTCAGCTTACGATTATCCAGCCGGGCATCGCCGCGTGTCACAATCAGCACCACGTCGTTTTTGACTTTCAGTGACAGGGTCTTGGCTATCTCTCCTGGCGTCACGCCATGGGCGCGTGCAGCCATCCCGACCGTTGCAGTGCTTTCTGCCAGTTCAATAATTTCAATTTCAGGGGCGTGTTCGGCAAAGAACTGGCGCACGGACTCCAGACTCATCTTTCTCTCCAGGCTGATCGAAGGCGTAAAAATTGCCACAAGCCTCAGTGCCTGTAAACGAGATAAACGGAGAATTCGTTGCAATTAAGTCTGTTTAGCTGCCGTTCAGGGTGCAGTTGCCGCATTGTTCGACATCAGGGATGCGATAACGCTGGCAACAGCTGCGACGGACCAGTTCGCCGTTACGCGGGATCATGGTGCGGTAAAGGGGGTTTTCGCTGCCATCCAGCAGCCGCTGGTTGAAGAACAGCGCCTGCTCCAGTTGCAGGATTAGCGACTCATCGATCTGGCTTTTCAGCTCACCCAGGAACCACTGGAATGAGTAGCCCATGTTGTTCCAGATGAGTCGGGCGTTGATATCACCATGCTGTGTAATCCCATTGACCACCGGGATCAGATGCTGCTGAATCAGCCGATCAATGCGCTGCAGGGAATTAAGATAGCGCGCTTCTTCATCTTCCTGCACATCGATCCAGAATGTGGCCGGATGGCCATTCTCATGAAACCCGACGCGAATATGCTCAGGCGAGCAGTCCAGCGCACGTGACTCCTGCAACAACGCCATGATGAGCGGTGGCAGCAGCAGGCCAAAATACCACTGTGCCCAGAGTGACAGCACCGGTTTCGCTTCACGAACGGCATCAGGATGATCGCGATAAAGATAATCACTATAGCGCTGGATGAGCGGGGCAAAGGTCTCTGATTCCGACCAGGCGGCAAGCAGCAGCGTGTCGCGCGGAGCTGACTGGCTGAACTTCGTCGATTCAAGCAAATAACTGCGCTGTTGCTGCAGCCGCTCATGCAGGCTTTCCGCCAGCGGGCGGTCATTCTGCCGGAAGATCATCGACTGAGCGCGAAAACGCTGTTCCTGAGCTGAAGCAGTGGCCATGACGACTCGCAGAAAGTGTAGATAAGAAAGCAAATGATAATCGTTATTGATTAACTCTACAAGTCGTGTAAAAAAACGTCTCTGCTGGCGGGAAAACGGCGGGGATTGAGAGCGGTCATCAGGCCGGACAGAGCAGCACATCGCTCGCCACTGTTCCGGTCAGTAACGACCGCGTTATGTTTACTCAGGCATGTTCGCTGGAAGTCTGAGGCTGCTGTCGGGGCAAATCATCCCAGGCAAGAATGGTATTGCGACCCTGATTTTTAGCCACATATAACGCGCTGTCCGCATTGGCGACCGCCAGATCGAACTCATTATCATAAATGGGTGCGATACCCGCACTAATGGTAACGTGGGTTGAAACGGTCTCATTGAATAGGTGAGGGATTTCTAAATCCAGCACATACTGGCGGATTCGCTCTGCCAGCTTCATGGCGATGGAACTGTTCACATTGGTCATCAGCACCAGGAACTCTTCGCCACCGTAGCGGGTGACGACATCGCGCGAACGCACTGCATCACGAATCGCGACAGAGACCCGCGCCAGCGCCTGATCGCCCATCGCATGTCCATAGTTATCGTTGTAAGCCTTGAAGTGATCGATATCGAGCAGCAGCACGTAGTGGCTGCCGGCATGGTTTTCCAGAATATTATCGAGCCGGTTCTTCAGGCCGCGGCGGTTGTAGAGTCCGGTCAGCGGATCGAGCATGCTGAGATCGCTGAATGTCTCTTTCTCTTCATAGAGCTGATGCATCAGGCGCAGGGTAAAGTTGTCGGCACGGCGGCGCATCAGATGCTGCAGGGAGAAACCGATCAGGGGCAGGGTGATGGTCAGCAGGATCAGCGGCAGATGCTGTCCATCGTCGAGCAGTAATACGGTGAACACCGGCGGCGCGACGTGCAGACAAAATGCACCCAGATAATCGCTCAGTGCGATGGCACTGATAAATAACACACTGATCAAACTGATAATAAGAAAGCCACCATCAAAATAGAACACCTGATGAAAGCGATAATTAATGTGCCAGGCCCAGAGCATGCCCAGCAGAAGTGCCACAGGATTTAACAGGGGAAGTTTTAGTCTGGGCCATATTAAATAGGTAATTAACATGATGCCGCTGAAAGCCGCGACACAAATTACCGGCAGAGTCGCGTCATTGGTCTCATTGCTCATTACGGGCAGCAGATAAAATAGTGAAACGGCGATATTTAAAAAGAGAAAAAGCATCACTGAAAGCCGGTATTTACTCTGTTTCAGTTCTTCATATGATTGTAATTTCATTATAAATACTCGTGACGGCCCTGAAATACCAAAGCGCAAGCCGGCAAAAAAAGATTCTGCCAGAGAGTGAGCAAATTATTGCTGTTGCTGTTATTAAAAGTGTTATCGGCCGCAATCTAGCATTTTCCAACTGGTCTGTCATCTTCGTTGCCGGACGTGAGAAAAACAGGCTGCAAGGCTGTTAAAACTGTCATATGATAATGGGAATGCTTATCATTTGAGGTTTTCGTCATGGGGATAGCGATTATTGCGGCCTGCAGCCTGTGGGGAGTCAGCTGGGCATTGGGTAAAAAACTGGATAGCGCGTGGGGCGTATTGCTGCCCTGCATCGCACTGCCGCTGTTCGCCTTATGGGAACCGAGCTTCAGTCAGTGGCGGATGGTGATGACGGTTGCCCTGCTGCTGACGGTCGTAATGCTGTTCAGCCCGCGTCTGCGTCACTATCTGCTGCTGCCATCCTGTCTGGCGTTAGCAGGCGGACTGGCGGCTATCTCTGTGAATTTTCATCTGATTTAATCAGGGCGGAGCGGCTGAAAATCGTGGTACAGCGTCAAGCGACTGGATGAGCGAAACAGGGCTGAAAAACTAAAGTGAGCAGGGGATAAAACGATACTGCAAGGGAAGCAGAAAGGCATTGCAGGAAAAAACAGAGGATGACAACGTTGGTGCGAAGAGAGGGACTTGAACCCTCACGTCCGTTAAGACACTAACACCTGAAGCTAGCGCGTCTACCAATTCCGCCACCTTCGCATCGAGTTGTCCGTTCATATCACCGCAATGGTGCGAAGAGAGGGACTTGAACCCTCACGTCCGTTAAGACACTAACACCTGAAGCTAGCGCGTCTACCAATTCCGCCACCTTCGCGCAGTGCTCGCGATATGAAACATGTGATTTTGGTGCGAAGAGAGGGACTTGAACCCTCACGTCCGTTAGGACACTAACACCTGAAGCTAGCGCGTCTACCAATTCCGCCACCTTCGCATACCCGTAACACCCTGAGAATGTTACAACCACGGAGGCGCATTCTAGAGATTTTACTCTTTGCGTCAACAACTATTTCGTCGGGCTGAAACGATCGCTGTAAAAAGCAACGTTTTCAGCCCGGCAACGCGGTTGACGGCGGGAAAAGCGCTTAGCGGGTTTTGGCTCCGCGACCGTAGACGGCACGATAAACTTTGAAACGGCCGGTCTGCGCGATAACTTCGTGGCTGCCAAAGGCTTCATCCAGCACCTGTGGGTAGGGCAGGAAGGTGTTTGCGACGATACGCAGTTCGCCACCGGTGTTCAGGTGTTTCACTGCGCCACGGATCAGCGCCTGGGCAGCATCGAGGCTGGTCTGGGTACCTTCATGGAACGGCGGGTTCGAGATAATCATGTCGAAACGACCCGTTACGTCAGAGAAGACGTTGCTGGCGAAGACTTCGCCTTCGATGCCATTGGCGGCCAGCGTCAATTTACTCGCTTCGATGGCAGCCGCGTGCACGTCACACAGCCACAAACGCACTTTAGGCGAACGGGCCGGCAGAGAGGCGGCAATCACGCCTGCGCCACAGCCCATATCCAGCACTTTACCTTTGGTATGCGCAGTAAAGGTCGAGAGCAGCAGGGCACTGCCGCTGTCCAGGCCGTCACGGCTGAAAACGCCAGGCAGGGTATGGATTGTCAGACCATCCAGCTGATACTGATGACCAAAGCTGCTGGCATCAAACTCAGGCTGTTTGTCCAGGCGACCATGGTAGAGACCACAGCGACGCGCGCTGTCGATTTTCTCCAGTTTCACCCACGACTCCACCATGCCTTCGGCACTGCGCACGCCGCTGCGGTTTTCACCGACCACGAACACGTCACAGCCGACCGGCAGCAGAGAGAGCAGGTTCTGTAGCTGGAACTGCACTTCCGGCTTATTCTTGGTCCAGAAGTAGACCAGGGTATCGCAGCCCTGCACATCTTCTGCCTGCGCAACCATGCCGTAACGCGCCTGCTCGCCCATACGGCGGCTCAGGTTTTGCCAGTGATGATATTGCTGGGTGTGAACGCGCGACGAGGCGGTTTCCAGCTGAGCGGGCAGGTCATCCTGCAGATCGCCAGCAAATAAAACATGGCGGGCGGTAAATTCATCACTGTGGCGCAGAATGACTTCGCTGGCCGGGGTTAAAGCAGACATGTAGGGCTCCTGTAAGATCTGAGCGGGGATTATAGAGGTTTGTTGGCGCATGTTCGATGGGTTTGCTAGCATAGCGTCGCATTCAGGCAGCAGAACAGGTAACACCATGACGTCCAGGCGCGACTGGCTTTTACAGCAAATGGGAATTACACAGTACCAGCTGCGCCGCCCGCGCGTGCTTCAGGGCGAAATTGCCGTCACGCTGGCACCGGATACGCAGTTAATTATTGTCGCTGACGCACCGCCCGGTCTGCATGAACCGCTGATGCGCGACGTGCTGCATGCTCTCAATCTGCAACCCGCACAGGTCATGACCGTGACGCCGGATCAGCTGCAAATGCTGCCAGAGACGCTGAACTGCGCGGGCTGGTTACTCGGGGTGGAGAGCGAACAGACTTTCAATGGCGTGGCATTAACCAGCGCCTCTTTCAATGAACTCATCAGCAGCGGCGTCGCCAGACGCGCGCTCTGGCAACAGATGTGTAACCATGACAGCCATCTCTTTACTCACCCCTGACGATCTGGCGCAGGCCTACGCCATTGAGTGTCGTAGTCACGCGTTTCCCTGGAGTGAAAAGACGTTTGCCAGCAATCAGGGCGAGCGCTTTATCAATTTACGTCTCGATGTCGACGGCAAAATGGCCGCTTTTGCCATTACCCAGGTGGTGCTGGACGAAGCCTCGCTGTTTAACATCGCGGTCGATCCCGCCTTTCAGCGCCGGGGATTGGGTCGCGAGCTGTTGCAGCATCTGATCGATGAGTTGATCAAACGCGACGTGCTGACGCTGTGGCTGGAAGTGCGGGCCTCGAACCTGCCCGCCATTGCGCTCTATGAGCAGCTTGGATTCAATCAGGTCAGTCGTCGTCCCAACTATTATCCCACCGCCAGCGGCCGTGAAGATGCCCTTCTCATGGCCCTGACGCCGTAGTGGTGTTAAGGAGCTTTAATGATCGATAACTGGGATTGCATCCTGTTTGATGCGGACGATACCCTTTTTCATTTCGACGCCTATGCCGGTTTGCAGCGCCTGTTCGCCGGATATGACGTGCAGTTCACCGACCAGGATTACAGCGATTATCAGGCGATCAACAAACCGCTGTGGGTCGATTATCAGAACGGCACTATCTCAGCGTTACAGTTGCAGACTCAGCGTTTTAACCACTGGAGCGAAAAGCTCAGCGTGGCGCCAGAGATCCTTAACAGCGGCTTTCTCTCCGCAATGGGGGAGATCTGCACGCCGCTGCCGGGTGCGGTTAGCCTGATGAATCAACTGCATGGCAAGGTAAAGATGGGGATCATTACCAACGGCTTTACCGCGCTGCAGCAGACGCGTCTTGAGCGCACCGGTTTCCGTGATTACTTTTCGGCGCTGGTAATCTCTGAGCAGGTCGGCGTGCCAAAACCGGCGGCAGAGATCTTTGATTATGCGCTGAACCTGATGGGCAATCCGGATCGTCAGCGGGTGCTGATGGTCGGGGATACGCCGGAATCCGATATTCTCGGCGGCATGAATGCCGGGGTGAAAACCTGCTGGCTCGATCATGGCACCCGGCCGTTGCCGGAACATATCAAACCGACCTGGCAGGTCAAATCGCTGGCTGAGCTGGAAGCGCTGCTGATCGGCTAAGGGAAGCTGTCTCGCAAATCCGCAACGTTCCCATAAAAAAGGCCCGCACAGCGGGCCTTTCTCGTTTTATCCTTTCAACAGAGCCGGACATTACTCTTTCTTCGGGTCATCTTCATCCCGATCCTCCTGCACCGGCGTGCTGGCGGTGAGCAGGAACGGTGACTGCTGCCAGCGGGTGCGGCGGTGGCGCAGCAGAGTACGGGAGAGAATAATGCCGATGGCCAGCGCCAGCAGCATCATCAGACGCAGAATATTGGTGGTGTTATCGACCTGATGTGAGTCGGTGACCAGCACATGGGTATCCAGCGTTACGCGCAAAAAGCCCAGCGGGCCATCGGTTCCGGCCAGCGGCTGCACAATCTGGTGGTTGAAATAGCTGCCCGCGCGCTTGCCATCGAGCGCCAGCCGGTCGCGGACATTGATGTTTTCACCGCTGTGCGCCACCAGGCTGCCGTCTCCGTCATACACGGATGCATCCAGAATACGGCTGTTCGCCGTCATCTGATTAAGAATGGCTTCAATCTGATTCCGGTTATTTTCACTGTTGTCCATCAACGGCTTAAGGCTGAACGCCACCTGGCTGGTCAGCGTATGCGCCAGCTCCTCGACCTGCTCAGAACGCGCCGTCTGATGGCCGAGACTGAACCAGGAAGCACCCTGCATCAGCACGACCAGCAGCGCCATCGAGATAAGAACGATCACGGTACGGTGTAAGCGAAATTTCAGTGCGGTTTTAGCCATTAATCATCCGGGTCATATCACAACAGAAAGCCTGGAGATTATGTTGCCAGAAGCGGCGCAGACAAGGTAGCCTCTTGCGTGGTTTTGTTGTCCCTACAGGAGCTCTGATGCCAAATCGTTTAACCTGGTGCGATCTTCCCGCCGATGTCTCCCTCTGGCCGGGTTTGCCCCTTTCTCTTAGCGGTGATGAAGTGATGCCGCTGGATTATCGCGCTGGCCGTACCGGCTGGCTGCTGTATGGCCGCGGGCTGGATAAGCAACGGCTGACCGATTACCAGCACCAGCTGGGTGCGGCGATGGTGATCGTCAGCGCCTGGAACGTCGATGAGTATCAGGTGATTCGCCTGGCGGGATCGCTGACGCCATTTGCCAGCAAGCTGGCGCACGACGCCGGGCTGGACGTAGCGCCGCTGGGCAAAATCCCGCATCTCAAAACGCCAGGCCTGCTGGTCATGGATATGGACTCGACCGCGATTCAGATCGAATGCATCGACGAAATCGCTAAACTGGCGGGCTGCGGCGAGCAGGTAGCGGAAGTGACGGAGCGCGCAATGCGCGGCGAACTCGACTTCACCGCCAGCCTGCGTCAGCGCGTTGCCACGCTGCAGGGCGCAGACGCCAATATTCTCAAACAGGTGCGCGATGCGCTGCCGCTGATGCCCGGCTTAACGACGCTGACGCAGAAATTGCAGGCACTGGGCTGGCAGGTTGCCATCGCGTCCGGCGGCTTTACCTACTACGCCGAATACCTGCGCGACAGGCTGCATCTGTCGGCGGTGGTGGCCAATGAACTCGAAATTCGCGACGGCAAACTGACCGGCAACGTGCTGGGTCCGATTGTCGACGCACAATACAAAGCCGATACCCTGAAGAAGCTGGCGCAGCGTTTTGACATCGCGCCGGAACAGACGGTGGCAATCGGCGACGGGGCCAATGACCTGCTGATGATCAAAGCCTCAGCGCTGGGCATTGCGTTCCATGCTAAACCTAAAGTGAATGAGCAGACTGCGGTCACCATTCGTCATGCCGATTTAATGGGTGTGTTCTGCATCCTCAGCGGCAGCCTGATCCACGAAGAGCGTTAACAGAGGTATTGATTTGGCCAAAGCGGCAAAACGCGCATTTGTCTGTAATGAATGTGGCGCAGATTACCCACGCTGGCAGGGGCAATGCAGCGCCTGTCATGCCTGGAACACCATCACCGAGGTGCGCATCGCCGCCTCGCCCGCCGCTGCACGTAACGAGCGCCTGAGTGGTTATGCCGGCAGCGCTGGCACCAGCCGGGTGCAGAAGCTCTCTGAAATCAGCCTGGAGGCGTTACCGCGTTTCTCGACCAGCTTTAAAGAGTTTGACCGGGTACTGGGCGGCGGCGTCGTGCCGGGCAGTGCCATTCTGATTGGCGGCAGTCCGGGCGCGGGCAAATCCACGCTGCTGCTGCAGGTGATGTGCCGCTTGTCAGAAGGGATGAAAACCCTTTACGTCACCGGAGAAGAGTCACTGCAACAGGTAGCAATGCGCGCCCATCGTCTGGGATTACCCACCGAAAATGTGAATATGCTGTCGGAAACCAGCATTGAGCAGATCTGCCTAATCGCCGAACAGGAGCAGCCGCAACTGATGGTGATCGACTCGATCCAGGTCATGCACATGGCGGAGATCCAGTCATCACCGGGCAGCGTGGCTCAGGTGCGTGAAACCGCCGCTTACCTGACGCGTTTCGCCAAAACGCGCGGCGTGGCGATCATCATGGTCGGCCACGTCACCAAAGATGGCTCGCTGGCCGGACCGAAGGTGCTGGAGCACTGTATTGACTGCTCAGTGCTGCTGGATGGCGATGCCGATTCCCGCTTTCGCACGCTGCGCAGCCATAAAAACCGCTTCGGCGCAGTGAATGAGCTGGGTGTGTTTGCCATGACCGAGCAGGGCATGCGTGAAGTCAGCAACCCGTCCGCTATCTTCCTGTCGCGTGGCGAAGAGGTTACCTCGGGCAGTTCGATTATGGTGCTGTGGGAGGGAACGCGTCCGCTGCTGGTAGAGATTCAGGCGCTGGTCGATCACTCAATGATGGGCAATCCTCGTCGCGTGGCAGTGGGTCTGGAACAGAACCGTCTGGCGATTCTGCTCGCCGTTTTACACCGCCACGGCGGATTGCAGATGGCGGACCAGGATGTGTTCGTCAACGTGGTTGGTGGCGTTAAAGTCACCGAAACCAGTGCGGACCTGGCGCTGATGCTGTCGATGGTGTCGAGCTTGCGCGATCGTCCGCTGCCGCAGGATCTGGTGATCTTCGGCGAAGTGGGGCTGGCCGGTGAGATCCGTCCGGTGCCCAGCGGTCAGGAGCGCATCTCTGAAGCGGCGAAGCATGGTTTCAAACGCGCCATTGTACCGGCGGGGAATGCACCGAAAAAACCGATTGCCGGGATGCAGGTTTTCAGCGCGAAGAAGCTGGCCGATGCGCTGGCGATTCTGGACGATCTGTAACGCGCCTGCGGCCAGCCTGCGTCGCGGGCTGGCCGCTCCCACCTTAACCGCATTGATGCAGGAGGCATGACATGTCGTCGTTTGATTATCTGAAAACGGCCATTCGCCAGCAGGGTCATACGCTGCAACAGGTTGCTGATGCCAGCGGCATGACCAAAGGCTATCTGAGCCAGTTGCTCAATGCCAAAATTAAAAGCCCCAGCGCGCAAAAGCTGGAGGCGCTGCACCGTTTTCTCGGACTGGAGTTTCCGCGCCGCGATAAAACGGTGGGCGTGGTATTTGGTAAATTTTATCCGTTGCATACCGGCCATATCTATCTGATTCAGCGCGCCTGTAGCCAGGTGGATGAGCTGCATATCATTATGGGTTATGACGAGCCGCGCGACCGTGAGCTGTTTGAGAACAGCGCAATGTCACAGCAGCCGACGGTCAGCGATCGCCTGCGCTGGCTGCTGCAGACCTTTAAGTATCAGAAAAATATTCGCATTCACGCCTTTGATGAAGAGGGGATCGAACCCTATCCGCACGGCTGGGATGTGTGGAGTCAAGGCGTCAGCGCGTTTCTCAGCGAGCACGGCATTGCGCCGGACTGTATCTACACCAGCGAAGCGCCCGATGCGGAGATGTACCAGCAGCACCTGGGCATTCAGACCGTGCTGGTCGATCCTAACCGATCCTTTATGAGTATCAGCGGCGCGCAGATTCGTCAGGATCCGTTCCGCTTCTGGGATTACATTCCCACGGAAGTGAAACCGTTCTTTGTGCGTACCGTGGCGATCCTCGGCGGAGAGTCGAGCGGTAAATCGACGCTGGTGAATAAACTCGCCAACATCTTTAACACCACCAGCGCCTGGGAATATGGCCGCGATTATGTCTTTTCCCATCTGGGTGGTGACGAAATGGCGCTGCAATATTCCGATTACGACAAGATCGCGCTGGGCCAGGCGCAGTACATCGATTTCGCCGTCAAATATGCTAATAAAGTGGCGTTTATCGACACCGACTTTGTGACCACGCAGGCGTTTTGTCTCAAATATGAAGGGCGTGAACATCCCTTTGTGCAGGCGTTGATCGATGAATATCGCTTTGATCTGGTGATTCTGCTGGAGAACAACGTGCCCTGGGTTGCGGATGGATTGCGCAGCCTGGGCAGTTCGGTAGATCGGCGGGAGTTTCAGTCGATGCTGGTCACGATGCTGCGGGAAAATAACATCGAATTCCTGCATGTGCAGGAAGATGATTATGACACCCGTTTCCTGCGCTGCATTGAGCTGGTAAAAGCGATGCTGGGCGAGAAAAACGCCCAGTAACGCAAGCTATGACCCGGCTGCTATGCGGTAGCCGGGTCAGGGCATTAATAGACCATCACCACTTTGCCGCGCATGTGGCCTTCCAGCACACGCTGATGGGCGGCGGTTAAGGTCTCAACGCTCAGGCCGTGCAGCGTTTCGCTCAGCGTGGTCTGCAGCTTCCCTTCGTCCAGCAACGCTGATACCGCATCCAGAATCTCGCCCTGACGCGCCATATCCGGTGTATTGAACATGCTGCGGGTATACATCAGCTCGAAGTGCAGTGCCGCACTCTTCAGCTTCAACTGGTCCATCGACAGGGGATGTTCGTTTTCCACGATGGTGCAGATATGACCCTGCGGAGCGATCAGTTTTGCCATAGTTTCCCAGTGACCGTCAGTGTCATTGAGGCAGAAGATATAATCGACCTGCTTGATGCCCTGTTTCTCCAGCTCACCGATCATATCTTTGTAGTTGATCACCAGATCGGCACCGCGATCGCTGCACCACTGCGCGGAATCTTCACGCGAGGCCGTCGCAATGATCTTCACCTTGCTGCGCAGCTTCGCCAGCGGGATCGCCAGCGATCCGACACCGCCTGCACCGCCGACGATCAGCAGAGTCTGATCGTCAGTTGCGCTCTCAAGATTCAGTCGTTCAAACAGGCCTTCCCAGGCGGTCAGGGCCGTCAGCGGGATCGCCGCCGACTGCGCCCAGTCCAGGCTCTCTGGCTTGTGACCGGTGATACGTGAGTCCACCAGTTGCTCAGTGCTGTTACTGCCAGGGCGGGTCAGGTCGCCAGCATAGAAGACTTCATCGCCAGGCTTAAAGTTGCTGACTTTGCTGCCCACTTCCAGCACGACGCCGCTGGCATCCCAGCCGAGAATGCGTGGCTGCTGTAAGCCGTTCTTTTTCGCCCCTTTGTGAACCTTAGTATCGACTGGGTTGACTGATGCGGCTTTGACTTCAACGCGCAGGTCATACTCACCTGGCGTTGGGGTTTCAGGGAAAATTTCAGTGAAGTTTTCAGGATTTTCCGGATTAACTGCGATAGCGCGAATAGACATAACGTTTTCCTGTTTAGTCAGGCCTGGAGCCTGAATTGTGTGGTTACTATTCTGGCCCTGAAGAGTGCTCACACTTTCAGGGGCTGAGCCACGCTGTCCGTGGCAGGCTGCTGTAATGATTCGGAACAGGCTTTAAGTGTAGAACCTGGTTTTAGCGGTGATAAGATGGACAATATTTCATAGAGTGTTCGTCTGAGGTGAACAATGGCGTTTCGTCAGTGGCAGGATATGGCGTTGTTTGCGCTGGTAGCGGAATGCGGTAGCTTTACCGGCGCGGCTGAACGTGCAGGTCTGCCCAAATCGAGCGTCAGTCAGCGCATCAGCCAGCTGGAGCAGCGGCTGGGAATCCGGCTGCTGAACCGCACTACCCGACAGCTCAACCTGACCTTTGCCGGTGAGCGCTATCTGCTGCACTGTCAGGAGATGATGCAGGCCAGTGAGCGCGCCGATCAGGCTATCGCCAGCCTGCGGGAAAACCCCAGCGGGCGCCTGCGCATCACCAGCCCGGCAGGCATTGGTGCCACGTTGCTGGCGCGCTGTAATGCAGCGTTTTTACGTCTTTATCCTGATGTGACGCTGGATGTTTCGATCTCTGATGAGATGCGCGATCTGGTGCAGGAGGGCTTTGATGTGGCGCTGCGCACCGGACAGCCGCAGGAGTCCTCGCTGATTGGCCGGCGGATAGGCAACTGCCCGCGACTGCTGGTTGCGTCACAGCACTATCTTAATCAGCATCCACCATTGCTACATCCACAGCAGCTGTCGGCTCACCGCTGTATTGCGCATCGCGCCTGGAATGAATGGGTATTGCAGCGTGACGATGAGTTCTACCGCTGGCTGCTGCCGCCGGGTCATCTCACCGACAATTTACTCTATGCGCGCGAATCGGCGCTGGGCGATGCGGGCATTACGCTGCTGCCACATTTTCTGACCGATGGCGCGATGGCGGATCCCCGGCTGGTGCCGGTGCTGCCGGAGTGGGAAGTGGAGGGGAATGAGCTGTGGCTGGTCTATCCGGGTCGTAAACTGAATTCACCTGCGCTGGCGCGCTTTATTGAGTTTGCGCTGCAGTCACCGGTGTTCAGGGAGTTTTATCGCTGATTGGCACGATATGGCGCAGAAACAGTGCCGCCATCTTTTGCGGGCCAGACTGATAACCTGCAATATTTGCCGCTAACCAGTCGCTGGCGCTCAGGCCTTTCCAGCTCACCTGATAGCCCGCATGAAGAATAATATGTTCGAACAGAATGCGTAATGCCCGACCGTTTCCTTCCCGGAAGGGATGCAGGATATTGAGCTCGCAATAATACCAGGCAATCTGATGACAGAAGGCTTGATGGTCCTGTTGTTCCAGCAACCTCTCCTTCGCCAGTTTTGCAAATAATCTCTCCGCTTCACGCGCAATAAAAGCCGGCTGGCAAAATCGGGTCTGCCCTTTGCTGATTGATATATCGCGTATCTGTCCTGCCCAGCTATACAGCTCGTTAAACAGGCAGTAATGGATGTGGCACAGCGACTGAAGGGTGAAAGGGGGATGAGAGAGCTTAATGGTGTGAATGGTCAGCGCGGTAACATCACGCTCAGCCTGATCGAGCAGAGTCTGGTCGCGAATATCGTAACGATTAATCAGAACATCGGAATCGGGGTAACAGTAGTGATCTCGCCAGACAAGATAACGATTCACGTTCAGCTCCTGTCACTGCTTATAGCGGCGTCGAACCTGTTTCAGGGTTGATAATTCCACATCGGCTGAAATATGTATCCCCTCAAGCAGTGAACTAGCGGCAAAGTTCGCGACTTTATTCGCTTCATAAATTGCTTCCGCTTTTTTAGCCAATGGACGATCGGCTTTTTTCTTCATTGCGCTCAGACCTTAAAAGTAACAGGTGAAACAGGAGGAGGCCTGAGCCTCCCCCAGAGTCGATTACTTCGTCATACGTTTGTACTTGATGCGCTTCGGCTCCAGCGCGTCAGCGCCGAGGGTACGCTTCTTGTACTCTTCATATTCGGTAAAGTTACCTTCGAAGAATTCGATGTTGCCTTCATCCTGATAATCCAGAATGTGCGTCGCGATACGGTCCAGGAACCAGCGGTCATGCGAGATAACCATCGCACAGCCCGGGAACTCGAGCAGGGCGTTTTCCAGCGCGCGCAGGGTTTCGATGTCCAGGTCGTTGGTTGGTTCATCGAGCAGCAGCATGTTGCCGCCAACCTGCAGCAGCTTCGCGAGGTGCAGACGACCACGCTCACCACCGGAAAGTTCGCCCACGCGTTTGCCCTGATCGACGCCTTTGAAGTTAAAGCGGCCGACATAGGCACGGCTTGGCATTTCGGTGTTTCCGATACGCATGATGTCCTGACCGCCGGAGACTTCTTCCCACACGGTTTTGGAATTGTCCATGCTGTCGCGGAACTGATCGACGGAGGCCAGCTTAACGGTCTCGCCCAGCACAATGCTGCCGGAATCAGGCTGTTCCTGACCTGACATCATACGGAACAGCGTGGATTTACCCGCGCCGTTCGGACCGATAATCCCGACAATCGCGCCTTTTGGCACAGAGAATGAGAGATTGTCAATCAGCACACGGTCGCCATAGGACTTACGCAGATTGCTGACTTCCAGCACTTTGTCACCCAGACGGGCACCTGGCGGAATGAACAGTTCGTTGGTTTCGTTACGCTTCTGGTAGTCGGTATTATTCAGCTCTTCAAAGCGTGCCAGACGGGCTTTGCCTTTCGACTGCTGGCCTTTTGGTCCTTTGCGAACCCACTCCAGCTCTTTCTCAATCGACTTACGACGAGCGGCTTCAGAAGAGGCTTCCTGCGCCAGACGCGCATCTTTCTGCTCCAGCCAGGAGGAGTAGTTGCCTTCCCACGGGATACCTTCACCGCGGTCAAGTTCCAGAATCCAGCCTGCCACGTTATCCAGGAAGTAACGGTCATGCGTAATCGCGACGACGGTACCCTCGAAGTCATGCAGGAAGCGCTCCAGCCAGGCGACAGATTCGGCGTCCAGGTGGTTCGTTGGTTCATCCAGCAGCAGCATGTCTGGTTTTTCCAGCAGCAGGCGGCACAGGGCGACGCGGCGACGTTCACCACCGGAAAGGGTGGCGATTTTCGCGTCCCAGTCCGGCAGGCGCAGCGCATCGGCAGCACGCTCCAGCTGAGTATTCAGGTTGTGACCGTCGTGTGCCTGGATGATCTCTTCCAGACGACCCTGCTCAGCGGCCAGCTTGTCGAAGTCTGCACCCTCTTCGGCATAGAGCGCATAGACTTCGTCGAGACGTTTCAGTGCGCCAACCACTTCTGACAGCGCTTCTTCAACCGACTCACGCACGGTGTGTTCAAGGTTAAGCTGCGGTTCCTGCGGCAGGTAGCCAATCTTGATGCCTGGCTGCGGACGCGCTTCCCCTTCGATGTCTTTATCAATGCCGGCCATGATGCGCAGCAGGGTAGATTTACCCGCACCGTTCAGGCCGAGTACGCCGATTTTTGCGCCAGGGAAGAAGCTGAGCGAGATGTTTTTCAGGATATGACGCTTCGGCGGAACGACTTTGCCGACGCGATGCATGCTATAGACGAATTGAGCCACGTTGGTTTGAGCCTCTGGGTCTGTTGGTCGTTGGAATGATGTCGAAGTTTAGCCTTTTTCACCGTTTAATCCCAGCCGGGGAGCGGCGAATATTCGTGGGGCAGAAGGGATGCCGGACGACGTGCGGGATAACTGACTGATTTCCGCGCTCATTCGCTGACGATAGTGCCGGGGCAGGCCTCAGGGCAGGCGCAGCGGTATCCCCTGCTGTGCCAGCCAGTTTTGTAATGCCTGATCGGGCGCGCTGTCGCTCACCAGCAGATCAAAGCGCTGCAGCTCGGCGATGCGGGCGGGCAGCACTTTGCCATATTTACTGCTGTCCGCTACCAGCACCGACTTTCGGGCGCGCAGCATGGCGTGATGTTTCATCATCAGCTCATTGGTGTTGTAGCAGGTCGCCCCCTGCTCTTTGTCGATGCCCGCCGCAGAGATAAAGGCCAGCGTCGGACAGAGATCGTCCAGAATGGTGTGCACGCCAATCGGCGTAAACAGCGCATTGTCGGCATGAAATTCACCGCCGCTGAGAATCACATTACAGGCCGGTTTCTCTTTCAGGGTCAGAAAGGTGTTCATGGCACAGCAGATGGCGGTAAATGACAGCGTGTCAGGAATGGCATCAACGATATAGGGCAGGGTCGTACCGCAGTCAAAGAAGACCGTATCGTTCTCGCTGATCAGGCTGGCCGCCGTCTGCGCCAGCCGCTGCTTTCTGGCAGCATTCTGACCATGCTGATCGCTGACAAAATAGTGGCCGGCATGACTTTTCGGATCGCTGACGATGTAGCCACCCAGCAGGACCACGCTGGAACCCGGCTCGGTTAAATCGCGGCGAACCGTCATCTCTGAGACGCCCAGCAACTGGGCCGCATCTTTCAGATGCAGTTTGTCGGTGCGTTTAAGCGCCTGCGTCAGCTTGTGAATGCGTTCGTCGCGCCGGGTTTCCATGGTCATCTCTGTTACCTGTCCTGCAGTGCGGAGAAGGGACGCCAGAATCGACGTCGATACGCTACAAACCTCACAGATTTTAATGAGTTGCGTCTCATCCGCCAGGCTGGCAATCAATCTTACCCGCAATCGGTAAGAGCCGCAAACCTCCGCCATGTGCATTCAGGCCGATCGGCCCCGGCTGAGCTGAATGTTTTGCAGGGTTACGCGCAGCCCGACAGGGCAGTTTCAACAGGCCATCTTCTGGCTGCTGCTCCATCAGGTTCAACAGGGGACGACCTGTATTCTGCCCGCCACTCGCTGGCCAGAGGGAGCACGCTGATCGCCCTTGCGAACAGCGCCACTTCTCCGTCGAAACCGGCCTGCTCTGAGCCGGGTTTAAATCGCCACCAGGCCGCGCACACCCTCGGCTTCCATGCTGTCGCCGCGGCCACGCTGCACGATCTCCCCGCGCGACATGACCAGATAGCTGTCCGCCAGCTCCGCCGCGAAGTCATAAAACTGCTCCACCAGCAGGATCGCCATATCGCCCCGTTGCGCCAGCTGGCGGATCACCGCGCCGATCTCTTTGATCACCGAGGGCTGGATCCCTTCGGTCGGCTCATCAAGGATCAACAGCTGGGGCCGACAGGCCAGCGCCCGACCGATCGCCAGCTGCTGCTGCTGGCCGCCAGAGAGATCGCCGCCCCGGCGTGACTTCATCGCCAGCAGCACTGGAAAGAGCTGATAGATCTCCTCCGGCACTTCACGCGCCGCTGCTGCCGGAAAGCGCGACAGGCCCATCAGCAGATTCTCTTCCACCGTCAGACGCGGAAAGATTTCCCGCCCCTGCGGCACCCAGGCGATGCCCGCCTGCACCCGCTGGTGCGGCTTGCGGCCGTTCATCCGCTGCTGTTGCCACTGGATCTCGCCCGACTTCGCCGGAATCAGCCCCATCAGGCACTTCAGCAGCGTGGTTTTCCCCACGCCATTGCGCCCCAGCAGACAGGTAATTTCGCCAATCTTCACCTCAAATGACAGACCGCGCAGAATATGACTGCCGCCATAATATTGATTCAGTTCAGTAACCTGTAACATCTCAGCGCCCCAGATAAACGTCGATAACCTGCTCATTAGCCTGCACTTCGCGCAGCGAACCCTCGGCCAGCACCTGCCCCTGATGCAGCACCGTGACATGGTCAGCGATGGTCTCGACAAAGCCCATGTCATGCTCCACCACCATCAGGGAATGTTTGCCCGCCAGGCTGCGGAACAGCTCGGCGGTGTAGTCCGTCTCTGCGTCGGTCATGCCCGCCGCCGGTTCATCCAGCAGCAGCAGATGCGGCTCCTGTACCAGCAGCATGCCTATCTCCAGAAACTGCTTCTGTCCGTGCGACAGCAGGCCCGCGCGGCGCTGGCGTTCGCCGCCCAGCCGCAGCAGTTTCAGTACTTCATCAATCCGGTCACGCTGTTCGCTATTAAGGCGGGCGCGCAGGCTGGCCCAGACCGATTTATCGGCTTTGAGCGCGATCTCCAGATTCTCGAACACGGTTAACGCCTCAAACACCGTGGGCTTCTGGAACTTACGGCCAATCCCGGCGCGGGCGATCTCGACGGGTGAGAGACGGGTCAGATCGCTGTCCTGGTCATAGATCACGCGACCCGCGTCTGGCCGGGTTTTGCCGGTGATCACATCCATCAGCGTGGTTTTACCCGCGCCGTTGGGGCCGATCACGCAGCGCAGTTCACCGACGCCGATCTGCAGCGAAAGGTCAGTCAGCGCCCGGAAGCCCTCAAATGACACGCTGATCTTCTCCAGTTGCAGCACCGGATCGCGCTGCGCCCGGTGGCGATCCGCCAGCTGGGGTTGGGTAAACAGGGCATCACTCATTTTTTTCTCCGGCGCAGCAGGCCAATCACGCCATGCGGCAGAAACAGCGTGACCAGGATAAACATCAGGCCCAGGAAAAAGAGCCAGTATTCGGGGAAGGCGACGGTGAAGAAGCTGCGTGCGCCGTTAACAATTGCCGCGCCCAGCAGCGGACCAATCAGCGTGCCGCGTCCGCCCAGCGCCACCCAGATCGCCGCTTCTATCGAGTTAGCCGGTGACATCTCGCCCGGATTGATAATGCCGACCTGCGGCACATAGAGCGCCCCGGCCAGGCCGCACAGAACGGCAGAGAGTGTCCAGACAAATAGCTTGAAGCCGCGTGGATCGTAACCACAGAACATCAGGCGGTTTTCGGCATCGCGCACTGCCGTCAGCACCCGGCCAAACCTGCTGCGCGCCAGGGCGAAGCCGATCATCAGACTCAGCAGCAGCAGCAGCACGGTGGCGATAAACAGCCCGATGCGGGTGCCGGTCGCGGTCACCGAAAAGCCGAGCAGGGTGGTAAAGCCGGTAAAGCCGTTGTTGCCGCCAAAACCGGTTTCATTGCGGAAGAACAGCAGCATTCCGGCGTAGGTCAGCGCCTGCGTCATGATGGAGAAGTAGACGCCTTTGATCGTCGAGCGAAAAGCGAAGAAGCCAAACACCAGCGCCAGCAGGCCCGGCACCAGCATGCTCAGGCAGAGCGCCCAGGCGAAATAGTCGGTGCCGGCCCAGAACCAGGGCAGCTCACGCCAGGAGAGAAAGGACATAAAGGCGGGTAAGCCTTCCCCGGCGGCCTGGCGCATCAGGTACATGCCCATGGCGTAGCCGCCCAGCGCAAAGAACAGGCCGTGGCCCAGCGAGAGCAGTCCGGCGTAGCCCCACACCAAATCCAGCGCCACCGCGACCACCGCATAGCAGAGGATTTTGCCGACCAGCGTCAGGGTATAGGTAGAGATCGCCAGCGGATGCGTGGCGGGCAGCAGCGCCAGAAACGGCATCACCAGTAACGCCAGGGTGATCGCCAGGCCGATGCCGATCGTCAGGCGCGGCGCGGTGCGCGCCATGCGAAGCGTGATGGGTTGCGTCATCAGTCTGTCACCCTTCCTTTAACCGCAAACAGTCCCTGCGGACGTTTTTGAATAAACAGCACGATAATCACCAGAATCAGGATCTTACCCAGCACCGCGCCGATCTGCGGCTCCAGCACTTTGTTCAGAATCCCCAGGCTGAACGCGGCAACCACGGTGCCCGCTAGCTGGCCGACGCCACCCAGCACCACGACCAGGAACGAGTCGATGATGTAGCCCTGACCCAGCTCCGGTCCGACGTTTCCGAGCTGTGACAGCGCCACGCCGCCCAGCCCGGCAATGCCGGAGCCGAGTCCGAACGCCAGCATATCGACGCGGCCGGTCGGCACGCCGCAGCACTCCGCCATGGCGCGGTTCTGAGTCACGGCGCGCACGTTCATGCCAAGACGCGTCCGGTTCAGCAGCAGCCAGGTCAGCGCCAGCACAAACACCACAAACAGGATCACCGCAATGCGGTTCCACGGCAGCACCAGATTAGGCAGCAGCTGTAAGCCGCCGGAGAGCCACGACGGGTTCGCCACCTCCAGGTTCTGCGCTCCGAACAGCACCCGCACCAGCTGGATCAGCATCAGGCTGATCCCCCAGGTGGCAAGGAGCGTCTCCAGTGGACGGCCATAGAGATGGCGGATCACCGTGCGCTCCAGCGCCATACCGATGGCGGCAGTGACCATAAAGGCGACAGGCAGTGCCAGCAGCGGATACCAGGCTAAATAGTCCGGCGCAAACTGCTGAAACAGGCTCTGAACCCACCAGGTGGCGTACGCGCCGAGCATCAGCATTTCACCGTGCGCCATGTTGATCACCCCAAGCAGGCCATAGGTGATCGCCAGGCCCAGCGCGGCCAGCAGCAGGATGGAGCCCAGCGACAGGCCGCTAAATGCCTGTCCCAGCAGATCGCCCCACATCAGCCGCTTCTGAATCTGTTGCAGGCTCTCCGCCGCCGCTGCCCGCACCGTGGCGTCCGGCTCATTCGCGGGCTGCGTCAGGCGTTGCAGGCTGGCCTGCGTATTGGGATCGCTGGACTCACCCACCAGTTTTACGGCCCGCAGGCGCACCATCGGTTCGCCATCCGCCAGTTGCAGGTTCGCCAGCGCCAGCGCTAATGCGGCATGTACCCGGCTATCCTGCTCGGCGGCCAGACGCTGTTCCAGCAGCGGCAACTGGTCGGCGGTACCCTCATTCTGCAACTGCTGTGCCGCCCGCAGACGCAGGGCAGCATCACTGCTCACCAGCTGGTGGGCAGCCAGCGCGTTGTTCACCAGCACGCGCAGGCGATTGTTCATAAACAGCTTTTTCAGGTTACCCGCAGGTTGCGATACGGCGTCCAGCGGCTGCAGCGTCGAACCCTGCTGGCTGAACGGCTGTTTGTTCTGGTCGATGACCACGGTTTCGGCCTTCAGCGCTTCCAGCAGCGGCAGGCGATGGCTGTCCGGCGCGGCGGCCCACTGTTGCAACAGCGTGGCCTGCTGGCTGCGGCTGGCGGCGGCAAAGTCAGCCGCCGGTCCGGCGCTGGCAAACAGCGGCAGCAGCAGCAGCAGGCTGAAAAAGCAGCGACATAGATTCATAAAAGGAGCCTCGTTTGGGGAGGTCAGCACGGCAGCCGGATAACCGCTACCGTGCTGCTGCGTCACAGCGGGTGACGCTTTCTCATCAGCAACGCGCGCTTACTGCGCGGTCTTCACCGGGTGATCGGGCTTTTTGTCGTTACCGGCAATGTACGGGCTCCACGGCTGCGCGCGCACCGGCTTATCGGTCTGCCACACCACGCTGAACTGGCCGTTCTCTTCCACTTCGCCAATCATGACCGGCTTATGCAGATGATGGTTGGTCTGATCCATGGTCAGGGTAAAGCCATCCGGCGCTTTAAAGGTCTGACCGGCCATCGCTGCCCGCACTTTGTCCACATCGGTTGTGCCCGCTTTTTCCACCGCCTGCGCCCACATATGGATGCCAACATAAGTCGCTTCCATCGGGTCGTTGGTGACGACGGTAGCCGCATTCGGCAGGTTATGTGCTTTGGCGTAGGCGCGGTAATCGGCGACGAACTTCGCGTTGGTCGGATTATCGATCGACTCGAAATAGTTCCAGGCGGCTAACTGACCCACCAGTGGTTTGGTGTCGATGCCGCGCAGTTCCTCTTCGCCCACTGAGAAGGCGACCACCGGAATGTCAGTGGCTTTGATGCCCTGATTCGCCAGCTCTTTGTAGAACGGTACGTTGGAGTCGCCGTTGATGGTCGAGACCACCGCGGTTTTACCGCCTGCCGCGAATTTTTTGATGTTGGAGACAATGGTCTGGTAGTCGCTGTAACCGAACGGCGTGTAGACCTCTTCGATATCTTTGTCCGCCACGCCTTTGCTGTGGAGGAAGGCGCGCAGGATTTTGTTGGTGGTGCGCGGATAGACGTAGTCGGTGCCCAGCAGGAAGAAGCGTTTTGCGCTGCCGCCATCTTCGCTCATCAGGTATTCCACCGCCGGAATCGCCTGCTGGTTAGGCGCAGCGCCGGTGTAGAAGACGTTGGGTGACATCTCTTCCCCTTCATACTGCACCGGATAGAACAGCAGGCCGTTCAGCTCTTCAAACACCGGCAGCACCGATTTGCGTGACACCGAGGTCCAGCAGCCAAACACCACTGCCGCTTTGTCCTGGGTCAGCAACTGCCGCGCTTTCTCGGCAAACAGCGGCCAGTTTGAGGCGGGATCGACCACCACCGGCTCCAGCTTTTTCCCCAGCACGCCGCCTTTGGCGTTGATCTCATCAATGGTCATCAGCGCCACATCTTTCAGCGGCGTTTCAGAAATCGCCATGGTGCCGGAGAGCGAGTGCATGATCCCCACTTTGATGGTGTCAGCGGCCTGCGCACTCCAGGCAAAACTCAGACTGACAACGGTGGCGGAGAGCGCGAAAGCCTTGATCAACGAACGTCTTTTCATCATTTAAACCCCTGAGTGGTTGTTATGTTATTCGGTAAGCTGGAGCCGTGCCTGCTGGAGGCGGTGCAGGGTGATCTTCCTGACCTCTGCCTTACTGACGGCGATGTGATCGGTCAGGATGCGTTGCGCCTCGGTGGTCTGTTGCTGAAAAATCGCCTGTAAAATCTCTGCATGCTCCTGATAAGTGGCCCAGACGCGGTCATCGCGGGTGAAGTCGAGCCGGCGAATAATGCGGATTTTCTCTGTGAGTTCGGCGTGAATGCGCGCCATCTCCGGATTGCCCGCTGCCGCGACCAGCGTCATGTGAAACGCCTCATCGTGCTGCGACACCACCAGACCCTCGGTGAGCGCCTCTGCCTCACACCAGAACTGGTTCAGTTCGCTTAACAGCGCGGCACACTGCGGCGCGGGCAGAGCGCAGAGGCGTTTTACCGCCTCGCATTCCAGTACGGTGCGCAGGTCATACAGCGATTCGAACCAGGCAAAATCGAAGTTTTTGATCTGCCAGCCGCTGCGGAACCAGACTTCAACAAAGCCTTCGCGCTCCAGCCGGAACAGTGCCTGGCGCACCGGCGTGCGGCTGACCGCCATCCGCCCGGCGATTTCGCTTTCGCTGAAGCGGTCACCCGGCATCAGGCGAAAAGCGAAAATATCGGCCTTCAGCGCCTGATAGACCCGTTCAGCCAGCGCTTCCGGGCGCGCTTTGGGAGATTGAGGATGCGTTGTCATTGCCGCTCCTTATTCCAGCCACAGCAGGTTATCGCCAGGACTGACCGGACGGCCCGTCTGGCAGGCAATGCGCGTTATCCGACCGGCCTGCGGCGCGACAATCGCCAGCTCCATCTTCATCGCCTCGACGATAATCAGCGTCTGTCCTGCGCTGACCGCGTCGCCCGGCTGGACCAGAACTTTCCAGATGTTGCCATTGAGGTCCGCCTGCACCGCCAGCCCGGCATCATCCTTGTCGCTGACGCTGACTTGTGCCTCATCCGCCTCTGGTGCGCTCTGTTCTTCCTGCGCCCAGAGCTGAACTTCCTGTTCAAAGGCGGTGGACTGGCGCTGGCGGAACGCGGCAATCTCAGCGGCGTGGTCGGCGAGGAACTGCTGGTGGGCAGCAAAATCAAACTGCGTCTCTTCAATACGCAGGCTGGCACGGCCTTCGCGGAAATCGTCGCGCAACTGGTTCAGTTCGGTTTCACTCACAGGATAGAAGCGCACCTGATCGAAGAAGCGCAGCAGCCACGGCGCATCGGGCGCAAACTGCGGGTTTTTCAGGAAGGTGTTCCAGATGGGCAGCGTGCGGCCCACCAGCTGATAGCCGCCGGGTGAATCCATGCCGTAGATGCACATGTACATGCCGCCGATGCCGACGGTGCCTTCGGCGGTAAAGGTGCGTGCCGGACTGTATTTAGAACTCAGCAGGCGATGGCGAGGATCGATCGGCACGGCGCAGGGCGCGCCGAGGTAGACATCGCCCAGGCCCAGTACCAGATAGCTGGCGTCGAACAGAGTGTCACGCACCTCATCGCGGCTGCTCAGGCCGTTAATGCGCTGGATAAAGTCCACGTTGTTAGGCAGCCAGGGGGCGCTGGCGCGCACCGTCTCCTGATAGCGGCTGACGGCTCCCAGCGTGGCGCTGTCTTCAAATGCCATCGGCATCCACACCACGCGCGACGGGACTTTCAGCGTGCTGACATCGCCCAGCGTCGCTTCAAGCCTTAGCAGCAGTGACATCAGGGTGGACTGATGAATGATGCGGCTGTCGTAGCGCACCTGCAGTGAGCGCACACCTGGCGACAGCTCCTCGACGCCTGGCTCCGCCTGCGCCGTCAGTGCATTCATCAGCAGGTGTACGCGCAGGCGCAGCGCCAGATCCAGCACGTTGTCGCCATACTCAATCAGCACATATTTGTCGCCCGCCTGGCGATAGACCACCTTTGGCGTACTGCCGGTGGCTTCGATGGCGGCCAGAATCGTGGCGGAGCCGTAGGCGGTTTCGGCCAGCGACGGCACGGCAAAGGTCGGTGGATGTTCAGGCCGCAGGGTTTCAATCAGATGCATCTGCGCTTTTTCCCGCGCCAGCGCATCGTCTGCCGTAATCGGGTGGAAACGGATGGTGTCGCCAGGTTTAACCTGGCCCACTTTCCACAGCTCGGCTTTAGCGATGGTCACCGGACAGACAAAGCCGCCCAGGCTCGGGCCGTCGTGCGTCAGGATCACCGGGAAGTCGCCGGTGAAATTGACCGCGCCGATCGCATATTCACAGTCATGAACGTTGGAGGGGTGCAGGCCCGCTTCGCCGCCGTTGGCGCGGGTCCAGGTCGGTTTCGGACCAACCAGCCGCACGCCGAGGCGATTGGAGTTGTAGTGCACCTGCCAGTCACTGGCAAAGAACTCATCGATGGCGGCCTGGGTGAAGAAGTCTGGTGCGCCGTGCGGGCCGTAGAGCACGCCGATGCGCCATTCGGTGCCGTAGTGGGGAATCAGCGCCGCATCGAGCGGCTGCGGGTCGCTGACCGGAGCAGGCGTGGTGCAGGCTGCCCGTTCAGGCCGTGAGATCGCCAGCATATCGGCCACGCGCAGGGTACGTCCGGCGTGACCGCCAAACTGTCCCAGTGAAAAGGTGCTGCGGCTGCCCAGATACTCCGGCACGTCGAAGCCGTTGCGTACCGCCAGATAGCTGCGGCAGCCCTGCCGCGCGCGTCCCATCGTCAGCGTCTGTCCCGCTTTCACGGCCAGCGGCTGCCAGTAGCTGACCGGTTCACCATCAAGCTGCGCGTCGCAGTCTGCGCCGGTCAGCGCCAGAATAGCATCACAGTGGAAGCGCAGCGTCGGTCCCTGCAGAGTAAATTCCAGGCCTGCGGCTGATTCATGGTTACCAACGATGCGGTTCGCGAGCCGGAACGCGAAATCATCCATCGGGCCGGAAGGCGGCACGCCGATATCCCAGTAGCCGAGGCGGCCCGGATAGTCCTGAACCGAACTGAAGGTGCCGGGTTGCAGCACTTCCACCACGGAGGCGGCAGGGACGACGCTGTCGAGATAGCGCGTCCAGACGTTGCCACTGCGAAACGCGTCGCTGCTGGTAATCTGGCGCAGATAGTCGAGGTTGGTTGCAATGCCATGCAACTGCGTGGCATCCAGCGCCTGATGCAGCTTTTCCAGCGCCGCATCGCGGGTGTCGGCATGGACAATCAGCTTGGCGATCATCGGATCGTAGAAGCTGGAGACCTCACTGCCGGTTTCGATGCCGCTGTCGACCCGAACGCCGTCAGGAAAGGTGACGCCAGTGAGCAGGCCGGGGCTGGGCTGAAAGTTCTTCAGCGGATCTTCTGCGTAGAGCCGCACCTCAATGGCCGAGCCCTGTGGCGACTCCTGCAGACGTGACCAGTCCACCGCATCGCCCGCCGCCACCTGCAGCATGCACTCCACCAGATCGAGTCCGGTGACACATTCGGTAACCGGATGCTCCACCTGCAGACGGGTGTTCACTTCAAGAAAGTAAAAGGCCTGCTGGTCAACGTCGTAGATATACTCCACGGTGCCTGCGCTGCGGTAGTTGACCAGCTCACCGAGCCGTACCGCTGAGGCGAGCAGGGCGTCACGCGTCGCCTGCGACAGCCCGGGTGCAGGCGTCTCTTCCACCACCTTCTGATTGCGGCGCTGCAGGGAGCAGTCGCGTTCGCCCAGCGCCACCACGGTACCGGTGCCGTCACCAAAAATCTGCACTTCAACGTGGCGGGCGCGATCGATACAGCGCTCCAGAAACACGCCTGCATCACTGAAGAACTGCTCGCCCAGACGGCGCACGCTCTCCCAGGCGCTGGCGAGCGCACCGGCGTCGGCGCAGCGCGTCAGGCCAATACCGCCGCCGCCCGCCGTGCTTTTCAGCATTACCGGATAGCCAATGTTATCGGCGGCCTGTAACGCCTCTTCCAGCGAGGCGAGCAGCGGTGTACCAGGTGTCATTGGGACACCTGCACTGGCTGCCAGCTCACGGGCGCGGTGTTTCAGGCCGAACTCACCAATCTGCTGCGCGGTAGGGCCAACAAAGGCGATGCCCGCTGCGTCGCAGGCGTCAGCAAACGACTGGCTTTCAGATAGAAAACCGTAGCCCGGCCAGATCGCCTGCGCGCCACTTTGCCGCGCCGCTGCCAGAATTTTGTCGATACGCAGATAGCTGTCGCTGGCTTTGTCGCCACCCAGCGCGATAGCGATATCGGCCTGCTTAACGTGCTGCGCGTTGCGGTCAGCGTCGGAGTAGACCGCGACGCTTTTCACGCCGAGGCGTTTCAGGGTTCGGATGGCGCGACAGGCAATTTCGCCGCGGTTGGCAATCAGTACGGTGGTGAACATGATCAGTGACTCCCCTGTGATGCCAGCCAGTTGCGCCAGCCGCCCGTTTCAGTAATCTCCAGCGCGCTCTTCAGCGCCGAGCCTTCGCAGATAAAGCCTTTTACCACCCGGCCATCGGTCAGCGTCAGGTTGCCGATACCCAGTGGGGCGGGGATCTCCGCCACAAACTCGCCAAAACGCGCGACCGGGATATCCCACAGTTCAACGGCGATCGCAGCGCCCTGTTCGTCACGCATCAGGCCGGGCTTTTTGATCGCGCCTTCCAGCAGGGCGAAGAGGCGATAGTGTGGCGCGGTCTGCGTTTCTTCGACCCAGACGGCCTTGCGTTCAGTGAGCTGGAAATTAAGCGGCATGCCGGTCAGATGCGCGCCCACGACCGCCAGCCGGACGTGGTCGGGCGAAACGGGTAGAGAAGTGCGCCGGGCCGGGAAGGGCTGGCCGGTCGCGCCCAGCGGCAGAGCGAGCTGCTGCTGCCAGCGAAGACCAAATTCCGCCAGCGCCCGATCGTGCCAGGCAGGTGCAATCAGCGTGATACCCGCCGGGAGATCGTCGTTGCGGAACGGGCCGGGCAGCGCCAGCGCAGAGAGGTCGGCAAGATTGGTGAAGTTGGTATAGGTGCCGAAATGCGAGTTGTAGAGAATCGGCTCCTGCTTCATCTCCTCAAGGGTATGGATGGTGGGCGAGGTGGGCACCACCAGCGCATCAAACTGTGCCAGCGTCTGGTGTATCTGGCGCGTCAGCTCCGCCCGCAGATACTCCGCCTTATAAGCATCGACCGCGCTGTATTTCAGGCCGCTGGCGACGATCTCATGCACCACCGGGTCCATCTCCGCCGGACGATCGAGCATTCCGCCCACCGCCGCCGTGCGTTCGGCGACCCAGGCACCGTAATAGAGCTGTTCAGCCAGCTTGCTGAACGGGGTGAAGTCGATCGGGTGCAGCGTTGCGCCGCTCGTCTGTAATGCTTCCAGCGCCTGATCCCAGGCCGCTTCGGCCGCCGCATCATCAAAAAATTCCGGGTTCAAAGGTACAGCAAAATGGGGATGAACGGGCAGGCTGGCCGGGGCGGTGCGCGGATTCACGCGTGAATAGGCGTCACCGGCATCATAGCCGCCCATGATACTGGCGACGCTAAACGCATCTTCTGCCGTCAGCGCAAACACCGAAAGGGTGTCGTTGAGGCGACAGGCGGGCACCACGCCGCGCGCAGAGAACCAGCCTTTGGTCGGCTTGAGTCCGACTATATTGTTAAAGCCTGCTGGCACGCGGCCTGAACCGGCGGTATCGGTGCCCAGTGAAAAGGCGACCAGCCCGCGCGCCAGCACGGATGCCGAGCCGGAGCTGGAGCCGCCACTGACATAATCAGCATCAAAGGTGTTACTGACCGCACCATAAGGCGAGCGGGTGCCCACCAGACCGGTCGCGAACTGATCGAGGTTGGTTTTGCCGATGACGACTGCGCCAGCGGCTTTCAGTCGGGCGACGGCGACCGCGTCTTCGCTGGCGGTATAGGTAAAGGCAGGGCAGGCGGCGCTGGTGGGCCAGCCCGCCACATCAACGTTGTCTTTGACCGCAAAGGGCACACCAAACAGCGGCAGCGAGCCGGGATCGCGCTCATAGGCCGCCAGCAGTGGCGCAATCTGTGCCGCTAACTGATCCGGTGTCGCGAGATAGATCCAGGCATTATCGTTGGTGTCGAGTGCTGCCAGGTGTGCAGTCAGCAGTGAGGTTATCTGTTGCGGAGCATGTTGATAGCGCTGCTGCCAGGCGGGAAGGGTCAGGCCGAGGGTTGAAGTCATATGAAGAATTCCAGCTGGTATACAAGATGGGATTCAACAGAGCAAAGGATGTGCCACTTTTTAAGACGATGATTTAACAGTTTAATGCGTTCAGTGATAAGATTTTCTGATGATAATTTGCACAATGACGGCGCGTATGCTGTGCGATGACGGTGCGTTTAATGTCCGGGTGCGTAAATTTTGTGAAGAACATGGCAAGAGTCCGGTGGCCCGGTTAGCATAAAAGACTGTCTGGCAACTCGCCAGCGCCCAGCAACAGAGGAGATTTACGTGGTGAAGTGGCGTAACTGGATGATAGGGATCTGTCTGGTCGGTTCGGCCAGCAGCGCATGGGCCGATTCGCTGGATCAACAACGGCAACGTTATCAACAAATTAAACAGGCCTGGGACAGTAACCAGATGGCGACCGTGGATCAGCTGTTGCCGACGCTCCAGGATTATCCGCTCTATCCTTATCTGCAATATCGCCTGCTGGCACAGGATCTCGATCAGGAAACTACCCTGGCCGTGCAGAACTTTATCCGCCAGTATCCGACGTTGCCACCCGCACGCTCGCTCAGTACCCGCTTTATCAACGTGCTGGCCTGGCGTCAGGACTGGCAGGGCGTGCTGAACTTCAGCCCAACCGAACCCAAGCCGGTACAGGCACGCTGTAACTGGTATTACGCTAAATGGGCCACGGGTCAGCAGCAGGCCGCGTTTGATGGCGCGAAGCAGATCTGGCTACGCGGCACGGCGCTGCCCGCCGACTGCGATAAGCTCTTCTCGGTCTGGCAGGCTTCCGGTCAGGTTTCGCCTATTACCATCCTGGAACGTATCCGGCTGGCCATGAAAGCGGGCAACGACAGCCTGGTGAATTATCTGGCGAAGACGTTACCTGCTGACTATCAGACCATGTCTGACGCGATACAGTCCCTGCAACAGGATCCGTTAACGGTCAGCACCTTTGCCAGCGCCGTCGGGCCAACCGACTTCACCCGTCAGGCCACGATTTACGCCTTTACGCGCGTGGCGCGGCAGGATATGGAAAATGCCCGCAGCCTGATTCCGATACTGGTCCGGGCGCAGAAGATGGGACCGGAAGATGAGCAGGCGCTGAAAGAGATTGTGGTCTGGCGCATGATGGGCAGCGATCTCACCTCTGAGCAGGCGCGCTGGCGCGATGCGGTGGTGATGAACAGTGAGTCGACCGCGCTGGTGGAACGCCGGGTGCGTCTGGCGCTTTCTCAGCACGACAGACGCGGTCTGAACACCTGGATCGCCCGTCTGCCGCTGGAAGCCAAAGAGAAAGATGAGTGGCAGTACTGGCAGGCTGATCTGCTGTTTGAGAAAGATCGCAAAGAGGAAGCGGAAGAGATCCTGCGCAAGCTGATGCAGGCGCGTGGCTTCTATCCGATGGTGGCCGCCCAGCGGCTCGGCGTTGACTACCCATTGCAGGTCGATGACGCGCCGAAGCCTGACAGTGCCACGGTGCAGGGACCAGAGCTGGCCCGCGTGCGCGAACTGATGTACTGGGGGCTGGATAATCTGGCACGCAGCGAATGGAGCAATCTGATTGCCAGCCGCAGCCACTCGCAGCAGCAGATGCTGGCGCGTTACGCCAATGAGCAGGACTGGTGGGATCTCAGCGTACAGGCGACCATCACCGCCAAAATGTGGGACAGCCTGAAAGAGCGTTTCCCGCTGGCGTGGCAGAGCGTCTATGAGCGTAACACCGAGGTTAAACAGATCCCGCCGAGCTATGCGATGGCGATTTCGCGTCAGGAAAGCGCCTGGAACCCGAAAGCGCGATCCCCGGTCGGTGCCAGCGGTCTGATGCAGATTATGCCGGCCACGGCGGCGCATACCGTGAAGATGTACAACATTCCAGGCTACAGCAACACCAGCCAGCTGCTGGATCCGGAAACCAATATCCAGATCGGCACCCAGTATCTGGAGTATGTCTATCAGCAGTTTAACCAGAACCGGATTTTCGCCTCCGCGGCCTATAACGCCGGTCCGGGCCGGGTGCGAAGCTGGCAGAAAACCAGTGCAGGTAATCTCGACGCCGTCGCGTTTATTGAGACCATTCCGTTCTCTGAAACGCGCGGCTACGTGAAGAATGTGCTGGCGTATGACGCCTACTATCGTCACTTCATGGGTAAGCCTGACAAGATCCTGTCAGATGCTGAGTGGAATCGCCGTTACTAGCTGTGCTAAGCTTCCGTACTCTTTAGTGAGTACGGAAGCCTCTTCATGACCCATTCTGATTCCCCTTCTACCGATGCGCATCCCCCAGAAGATAGCTGGCAACGCTTTGTCGTGCTGATGCAGCAGGCCTTTGCCGATGGTCATGCCTTGCCACTGATGCAACTGATGATGACGTCTGATGAGCGGGAAGCATTCGGCACCCGACTGCGGATTATCGAAGAGTTGATGAACGGCGAAATGAGCCAGCGTGAGCTGAAAAATGAACTCGGCGTCGGCATCGCGACGATTACCCGCGGCTCTAACAGCCTGAAAGAGGCGCCGCCAGAGCTGAAACGCTGGCTGGAAGCGCATCTGGGACGTGTCTGATTACTGCTGATAGAGCGGATGGACGAACGGGCAGAGCGCCAGAATCAGTGCCTGATGATAGACACTGGAGCGGCTGAGCAGGCCGTTGGTGAACGCACCGATAGCACCCCCCTGGTGTTTGATATTATCGATGCCGGTTAAGTGCGCCATCTCTTCGCCCAGCTCACGGCCTTCGCGCAGGCCTGCCAGCACGACTGGCGGCAGGGTAAAACTGGCCGAGCGCGATTCACCGCGCTGCTTCTGGTTCTCCACCACCATCCAGGCAAATGCGGTGTCATCTTCGATGCCTGCCTCAATCGCCACCCAGAACGCCGCTTCAGGCCGGACCTGGCGGGCATTCATCACACGCTGACGTGCGCCTGTTCGCGTTTCCAGATGGGTTAACGGTTGTGCTGCTACGCCGCTATCGACCTCGACCCCTTCAATATGGCAGGATCCCTCGCCGAAAACGTCGCTGAAAGCCTGAGCAATCGCGTGAATCTTCGCTGGGTTGGTTGTGGCTGCGACAACATGGTACATAATTGATTGAACCCTCAGGTGATTAAGAGCCTGGCCATCAGGCGATTTTACGGGCTGGTCTGAACCTGAGCAGTGCCACGATCCTCGCGTACTCCGTGTACGCCGGGTTATTCCGCGCGCTCCGTGTCCAGACTGCCTGCAACAATGACGCCTGATGGGGCAGGCTCTGAGACGATTTTTGTCGCAGTATAACGGAAACTAACATGCTACAGGTCTATCTTGTTCGTCACGGTGAAACGGTATGGAATGCGGAACGCCGCATTCAGGGGCAATCCGACAGTCCGCTGACGGAAAAAGGTGAGCAACAGGCTTATCAGGTGGGTGAGCGCGTCAAACATCTGGGCATCACGCACGTGATTGCCAGCGATCTGGGGCGTACGCGCCGTACCGCGGAGATTATTGCGGACGCGTGCGGATGCGCAGTGACGCTGGATCCGCGGCTGCGTGAACTGAATATGGGCGTGCTGGAGAAGCGTCCGCTGGATGGCTTAACGGCGGAGGAAGAGCAGTGGCGCGCCACGCTGGTCAACGGCACCGAAGGTGGTCGTATTCCAGAAGGCGAGTCGATGACGGAGATGGCGACCCGCATGCACGCTGCGCTGAATGCCTGCCTCGAACTGCCTGCCGGAAGCCGTCCGCTGCTGGTGAGTCACGGTATGGCGCTGGGATCGCTGGTCAGTACGATTCTCGGTCTGCCCGCGTATGCGGAACGTCGCCTGCGACTGCGTAACTGCTCAATCTCTCGTGTCGATTATCAGCAGAGTGCCTGGCTGGCAGAAGGGTGGATTGTGGAGACGGCGGGGGATATTTCCCATCTTGATGCGCCTGCGCTCGACGAGCTGCAACGCTGATGTCGTGAACGCTGCCGTCTGATGACGGCAGCGTTCACCTTAGCTGGCGACGGGCTGGCGGCGAATAGGGATCAGATATTCGCACCGGATCTCAGTCGGTGGCTCGCTACGCTTTTTACCACCATGAGTATAAAAGCGTTCGATGTCCTGTCCCTGACGACGGGTCAGTCCCAGCGTTGGCATGCAGGTGCCGTAGAGCAGCAGGATAAACTCCTGCAGATTGACGCGCGGGCCGGTGTAGGTGAACTGCACGTAATCGCCCGCTTCCAGAATAACACTCTGGCCGGAGTGCAGGTTTACCGCGCTGTCAGCAGGCACCGCCGTAGTGTAGAGAATCTCCTGCTCATCATCTTTCTCCTGGCTGGCACGCACCTGATGAAGGCCATACAGCACCGGCGGAACCGTGTCCGTTTCCAGCAGGAACTGCTTCCAGAAGTGAATTCGCATCTCGTCGCGATAGCTGGAAATCTGCTCCAGAATACAGGTGTAGTTCTGGGTTTGTCCTACCAATACCGTTTCCGGCAGGGTAACGAAAGTGGGTTCTGGCTGCGTCTCATCGTCCAGCCGAATCGGGGGACGAATACCGAATGAGTTCCAGTCGGAAGCGCGACGATACCAGGCCGGTGTCTGAGCAAACTGCTTTTTGAATGCGCGAGTAAAAGTTTGCTGTGAATCAAAACGATACTGCAGTGCGATGTCCAGAATCGGGCGACTGGTCAGGCGCAACGCGACAGCCGCTTTCGACAGACGACGCGCACGGATATAGGCACCTATTGCGTGACCGGTTACGTCCTTGAACATCCTTTGTAAATGCCATTTAGAGTAACCGGCTTTCTGGGCAACATTGTCCAGTGAAAGGGGTTGATCCAGATGGCTCTCCAGCCAGACAAGCAAATCGCGAATGATACCGGCTTGGTCCATAAAACATCCTCATACTCTGGTGGTGCAGCTAAACGCATTCGAAGAATATTAGCACTCATTGCTCAAAAGACGTGGGCCGTTTTCCGGGGAAGGTTGTGCTAAATCAGTACGGGCTTTAACCCGTTTTAGTTTGGTCATTAATTCGATTGACAGTACATTACATTCTCATCTATTCCATTTGCAATGGTAACTCCATGACAATAACGCGTCTTATGATCGCTGCGCTGACCACGCTGACCTTTTCCAGCCCGCTGCTTGCCGAACAGATTGGCTCTGTTGATACGGTGTTCAAGATATTCGGGCCTGACCACAAAATCATTGTTGAAGCATTCGATGACCCGGACGTTAAAAATGTAACCTGTTATATCAGCAGGGCGAAGACCGGCGGTATTAAAGGCGGACTGGGGCTGGCAGAAGATACCTCTGATGCCGCGATTTCCTGTCAGCAGGTAGGTCCGGTCGAACTGAGTGATAAAATTGCGCAGGGCAAAGCGGAGGGCGAAGTGGTCTTCCGCCAGCGTACCTCTCTAATCTTTAAGAAGTTGCAGGTTGTACGCTTCTTCGACAAAAAGCGCAATGCTCTGGTCTATCTGACCTACTCCGATAAAGTGGTCGACGGCTCACCGAAAAATGCGCTCAGCGCCGTGCCGATTATGCCGTGGCGCTGATTAAACGGCCGTATTGAGCGCAAAAAAAACGCCCGCAGGGGCGTTTTTTTAGTTATCGCATCTGACAGCTGATTAATCCTGCAGATCACCACAGAAGCGATAACCTTCACCATGGATGGTGGCGATGATCTCAGGCGTGTCCGGCGTAGATTCGAAATGCTTGCGGATACGACGGATGGTGACATCAACGGTGCGATCGTGCGGCTTAAGGTCGCGACCGGTCATTTTTTTCAGCAGGTCGGCACGGGTCTGAATTTTGCCTGGGTTTTCGCAGAAGTGCAGCATGGCGCGGAACTCACTGCGTGGCAATTTGTAGTGCTCGCCGTTCGGGTTGATCAGTGAGCGGCTGTTGATATCCAGCTCCCAACCGTTAAATTTATAACTCTCAACCTGACGGCGCTCTTCACCTGGCATCGCCAGGTTCATGGTGCGCGACAGCAGGTTGCGGGCACGAATCGTCAGCTCACGCGGGTTAAACGGTTTGGTGATGTAGTCGTCAGCGCCAATTTCCAGACCGAGAATTTTATCGACTTCGTTGTCACGTCCGGTCAGGAACATCAGGGCGACATTGGCCTGCTCACGCAGTTCACGGGCCAGCAACAGGCCGTTTTTGCCGGGCAGGTTGATGTCCATGATGACCAGGTTAACGTCATTGTCGGTCAGCACCTGATGCATTTCAGCACCATCAGTCGCCTCGTACACCACATAACCTTCCGCCTCAAAAATGCTTTTGAGGGTATTACGCGTGACCAGTTCGTCTTCAACGATAAGAATGTGCGGGGTCTGCATGTTTAGCTACCTAAAATTTGCCAACAAATTGAAAACAGGGCGTACAGCGGTATGGCGTTCTCCATCATCGAGAGCGGCGGGCCGCGCTGAACCGTTGTACGAAATCATATTTTGATAAGCCATCTATCAACGTCAACAACAGGTTTAGCTCAGCCAGTCAGGATGAAAATTGCATGCCCCGGGCGTTAATGATAATGGCGCATATCCTAACTGTATTAACAGCAACCTAACAGCACCAACTACAACCGATAAGCATAAAAACAACGCTTCGTTGACTTATATCAAATGCAATTGTAGCACGTTAACACTTTTGTGAAAAACTTCTCGCAGATTGCCTGTTTAGCTCACAAAAAGCATCATTTACGTTACATTTATTACGCTTGTGACCCAAAATGAAACCAGTTGGTAATCACATTCTATCTCTTTGAAGTTAAATATATTAATAACGATTTCTTTAATAAGGCGGGTTTCGGCGATAAAAATATTCAGGACATCACTTTTTACTGGTTTTAACATTGTTAACACCCGATTTTCTTATTACCTTCTGACAACTGAATCATTAACAGCCATGTTAATATGGCGTTATGTAAATGGACCAATGGAATAAATATGCTTTTTCCCCTGATTCTCGTCTCGCCCGCGCGGCCAGAAAATATCGGCGCTGCGGCGCGTGCCATGAAAACCATGGGGTTCAGCCAGCTGCGCATCGTTGCCAGCGACGCCTGGCAGGATCCGGCAGCGCGGCGGGTAGCCCATGGCGCAGGTGAGATCCTCGATAATGTTCAGACCTTTGCTACCCTGACCGAGGCATTAGCGGATATCGATTTTTCGGTCGCGACGACGGCACGCAGCCGGGCAAAGTTCCGTTATTACGCCACACCAGAGCAGGTTGAAACGCAACTGCTGGAAAAGCGTCAGTGGGTCAACAGTATGGCGCTGGTGTTTGGCCGCGAAGATAGCGGGCTGACCAACGAGGAGCTGGAGCAGGTCGATCTGCTGACCGGCATCCCGATGGCAAATGATTATCCCTCACTGAATCTCGGTCAGGCAGTGATGGTTTACTGCTATCAGCTATCGAAGCTGAATCAGGTCGAAGCGCCGGTAGCGTCCGTTGCCGACGGGCAGCAGCTGCAGGCGCTGCGTCAGCGTTTCCATCAGCTGCTGGCGCAACTCGACGTCAGTGATGATGAGAAGCTCTCAGACTGGATCGATCAGCGAGTGGGTCTGCTGGAACAGCGTGACAGCGCGATGCTGCATCGTCTGCTGCACGATATTGAAAAAAAACTCACAGATAAATCCTCGGCAAAAAGCTGATTTTACAGCAACAGATCGCAGGAAATTTCTGCATTGCAAACGATCGAACAGTGTTTTGCGGTTTGACCGGAGGCTGTGCGCAGTGGTGGAAATCTATCCGCCAGACAAATCGGGTTGACTTAATGTGCGCTTTGCTTTACTTCTGGAAGCAAGACGGACAGACAAAAACAGACAGAAAATAAATCTAAATGCGTAAAATCAGCCTGAACACCACAATTATTACCACCACCATTACCTCAGGTAACGGTGCGGGCTGACGCATACAGGAAAAACAGAAAAAAAGCCCGCACCTAAACAGTGCGGGCTTTTTTTTCGGCTTAAATTCAGGAGAGTTAATATTATGCGAGTGCTGAAATTCGGCGGGACCTCGGTAGCGAATGCGGAGCGTTTTCTTCGCGTCGCTGACATTCTGGAAAGCAATGCGCAACAAGGACAGGTTGCAACCGTGCTCTCTGCACCTGCGAAGATCACTAACCATCTGGTGGCGATGATTGAAAAAACTATCAGTGGTCAGGACGCTTTGCCGAATATCAGCGACGCCGAACGCATCTTCAGCGAGCTGCTGCAGGGGCTGGCAGCCGCGCAGCCGGGCTTTGAGTTTGATCGACTGAAAACCCGCGTGGACCTGGAGTTTGCGCAGCTGAAGCAGGTACTGCACGGCATCAGCCTGCTGGGGCAGTGCCCGGACAGCGTCAACGCAGCGATTATCTGTCGTGGTGAAAAACTCTCGATTGCAATCATGGAAGCGCTGCTACAGGCGCGCGGTCATGAGGTCAGCGTGATTGATCCGGTTGAGAAATTGCTGGCGGTCGGCCACTACCTCGAATCCACTGTCGATATCCCTGAATCAACCCGCCGTATTGAAGCGAGCCAAATCCCGCCGCAGAACATGATCCTGATGGCGGGCTTTACCGCCGGCAACGAGCGCGGTGAGCTGGTGGTGCTGGGCCGCAATGGCTCTGATTATTCAGCGGCTGTGCTGGCCGCCTGTCTGCGCGCCGACTGCTGCGAAATCTGGACCGATGTGGATGGCGTTTATACCTGCGATCCGCGCCAGGTGCCGGATGCGCGCCTGCTGAAATCGATGTCCTATCAGGAGGCGATGGAGCTCTCCTATTTCGGGGCCAAGGTGCTGCATCCCCGCACCATTGCGCCCATCGCGCAGTTCCAGATCCCGTGCCTGATCAAAAACACCGCCAATCCGCAGGCGCCCGGCACCCTGATTGGTGCCGAAGGCGCGCAGGATGAAAATCCGGTGAAAGGCATCACCAACCTGAATAACATGGCGATGGTTAACGTCTCCGGTCCCGGCATGAAAGGGATGGTCGGAATGGCGGCCAGAGTCTTTGCGGCGATGTCGCGCACTGGCATTTCCGTGGTGCTGATCACCCAATCCTCGTCTGAATACAGCATCAGCTTCTGCGTGCCGCAGAGCGAGCTGGCGCGGGCGCGTCACGTGCTGGAAGAGGAGTTCTATCTTGAGCTGAAAGATGGCCTGCTGGATCCGCTGGGTATCATTGAAAACCTCGCGGTGATTTCGGTGGTGGGCGATGGCATGCGTACCCTGCGTGGCATCTCAGCAAAATTCTTCTCGGCGCTGGCACGTGCGAATATCAATATCGTGGCGATTGCGCAGGGCTCCTCTGAGCGCTCCATTTCGGTGGTGGTGAATAATGACGAAGTGATCACCGGGGTGCGCGTGGTGCATCAGATGCTGTTCGCCACCGATCAGGTTATCGAAGTTTTTGTGGTGGGCGTCGGCGGCGTCGGCGGTGCGCTGCTGGATCAGTTACATCGCCAGCAGGCGTGGCTGAAGCAGAAGCATATCGACCTGCGGGTCTGCGGCATCGCCAACTCGCATGCGCTGTTAACGAATGTCCACGGCATCGATTTAAGCAACTGGCAGGCGGCACTCGCCGAAGCGAAAGAGCCGTTCAATCTCGGACGCCTGACCCGTCTGGTGAAAGAGTATCACCTGCTTAACCCGGTGATTGTGGATTGTACCTCCAGCCAGGCCGTTGCCGATCAGTACGCGGATTTCCTCAGCGAGGGCTTCCACGTGGTAACGCCGAACAAAAAGGCGAATACCTCCTCCTGGAATTACTATCAGCAGATGCGCGCCGCCGCCGCCAAATCACGACGTAAATTTCTTTATGATACCAACGTCGGTGCCGGACTGCCGGTCATCGAAAACCTGCAGAACCTGATGAACGCGGGTGATGAACTGCTGCGCTTCTCCGGTATCCTTTCGGGATCGCTGTCGTTCATCTTCGGCAAGCTGGACGAAGGGATCTCGCTGTCGCAAGCCACTAACATGGCGCGTGAGATGGGCTTCACCGAGCCCGATCCGCGTGACGATCTCGCTGGCACTGATGTGGCGCGTAAGTTGCTGATCCTGGCACGCGAAGCAGGCCATCAGCTGGAGCTGAGTGATATTGAGATTGAGCCGCTGCTGCCCGCCAGCCTGGTCGACATTCAGGATGTGGAGCAGTTTATGCAGCGTCTGCCTGAGCTGGATAACGCCTTTGCCGACCGCGTCGCACAGGCACAGAATGAGGGCAAAGTGCTGCGCTACGTGGGCGTGATTGAAGAGGGCGGCGTCTGCAAAGTGAAGATCGACGCCGTTGACGGCAACGATCCGCTCTATAAAGTAAAAAACGGCGAAAATGCGCTGGCGTTTTACAGCCGCTACTATCAGCCAATTCCGCTGGTGCTGCGCGGATACGGTGCAGGAAATGATGTCACAGCGGCCGGTGTTTTTGCCGACCTGCTGCGCACGCTGTCATGGAAGTTGGGAGTTTAATCATGGTAAAAATTTACGCACCGGCCTCGATTGGTAACGTCAGCGTCGGCTTCGATGTGCTGGGCGCGGCGGTTTCGCCGGTAGATGGCTCCCTGCTGGGTGACTGCGTCTCCGTTGAAGCGGCAGAACAATTTTCACTGACCAACGCCGGACGTTTTGTCAGTAAGCTGCCCGCCGATCCTAAAGAGAATATCGTTTATCAGTGCTGGCAGCGTTTCTGCGAGGCGATTGGCAAAGAGATCCCGGTGGCGATGACCCTGGAGAAGAATATGCCTATCGGCTCCGGTCTGGGCTCCAGCGCCTGCTCGGTGGTGGCAGGTCTGATGGCAATGAACGAATTCTGCGGCAAGCCACTCAGTGACAGCACGCTACTGACGCTGATGGGTGAGCTGGAAGGGCGAATCTCCGGCAGCGTACATTATGATAATGTCGCGCCCTGCTTCCTCGGCGGCATTCAGCTGATGCTTCAGGAGAATGACATCATCAGCCAGGCGGTGCCAGGCTTTGACGACTGGCTGTGGGTGATGGCCTACCCAGGCATTAAAGTGTCGACTGCCGAAGCGCGCGCCATTTTACCGGCGCAATACCGCAAAGAAGACTGTATCAAACATGGCCGGCTGCTGGCCGGCTTCATTCACGCCTGTCATACGCGTCAGCCGCAGCTGGCCGCTAAACTTATGCAGGATGTGATTGCCGAACCTTACCGGACCCGGCTGCTGCCAGGCTTCGCCGAGGCGCGGCAGGCCGCGAAAGAGATTGGTGCACTGGCGTGCGGCATCTCCGGCTCTGGTCCGACACTTTTCGCCGTTTGCAATCAAATGGAAACGGCACAGCGGATGGCTGACTGGCTGAGCCAGCACTATCTGCAGAATGATGAAGGCTTCGTCCATATCTGCCGTCTCGACACGGCTGGCGCACGACAATTGGGATAACGCATGAAACTCTACAATCTTAAGGATCACAACGAGCAGGTCAGCTTCGCCCAGGCGGTGAAACAGGGGCTGGGATCGCAGCAGGGTCTGTTCTTTCCGCTGGAACTGCCAGAGTTTGAACTGACCGACATCGACGCGATGCTGGAGATGGATTTTGTCAGCCGCAGCAGCAAAATTCTCTCGGCTTTTATTGGTGACGAGATTCCGGCCCATCAGCTGCATGAGCGTGTTAAAGCCGCTTTTGCTTTTCCGGCCCCGGTGAAACAGGTCAGCGAAGATATCGCCTGTCTGGAGCTGTTCCACGGTCCGACGCTGGCGTTTAAAGACTTCGGTGGCCGTTTCATGGCGCAGATGCTGTCATATGTCTCAGGCTCAGATGAGCAGATCACCATTCTGACCGCCACCTCCGGTGATACCGGCGCGGCCGTGGCGCACGCCTTCTACGGCATGAAGAACGTGCGCGTGGTGATCCTCTATCCGCAGGGAAAAATCAGTCCGCTACAGGAGAAACTCTTCTGTACCCTGGGTGGCAACATCCAAACCATCGCTATCGACGGTGATTTTGATGCCTGCCAGTCGCTGGTCAAACAGGCGTTTGATGATGAAGAGCTGAAAAAGACAATCGGCCTGAACTCGGCGAACTCTATTAACATCAGCCGCCTGCTCGCGCAGATCTGCTACTACTTTGAAGCAGTCGCGCAGCTGCCGCAGGAAAAACGTAATCAGCTGGTGGTTTCTGTGCCAAGCGGCAACTTTGGCGATTTGACGGCAGGTCTGCTGGCGAAATCGCTGGGTCTGCCGATCAAACGCTTTATCGCCGCCACTAACGCCAATGACACGGTGCCGCGCTTCCTTGGCAACGGCGAATGGCAGCCTAACCTGACGGTCGCGACCCTGTCGAATGCGATGGATGTCAGCCAGCCGAACAACTGGCCGCGTGTGGAAGAGCTGTTCCGCCGTAAAACCTGGCGCTTAACCGATCTCGCCTGTGGTGCGGTCTCTGATGAGACCACGCGCGCCGCAATGCGTGAACTGGCTGAGATTGGCTACGTTTCCGAGCCGCATGCCGCCATCGCCTGGCGTCTGCTGCGCGATCAGCTGCAGGAAGGGGAATATGGTGTGTTCCTCGGTACCGCACACCCTGCGAAATTCCGCGAAAGCGTGGAAGCGATTCTTGAACAGACTCTGACATTGCCGCCAGAGTTAGCGGAGCGCGCTGACCTGCCGCTCCTGTCGCACAAGATGAAGGCGGACTTCGCCTCACTGCGGGCGTTCCTGCTGAAGTAGTTCTGTAAATGGCTTCCCGGCGGGAAGCCCATTTACAAAGAGTACATTACGCGCGGGGTATTACTGCTCCGCGCGCTTAAAGACCAGCTCGCTCTCACTGCTGCTGGCTGCATCAAAACCATAACCATCCAGATCAAACGCCTTAAGCTGCTCCGGCTTTGTCAGGCGCTGCTGAATCACATAGCGACTCATCAGGCCGCGCGCCTTTTTGGCGTAGAAGCTGATGACTTTGTAGCTGCCATTTTTCTCGTCGAGGAAGACCGGCTTAATCATTTGTGCCTTCAGCTTCTTCGGCTTAACGGCTCTGAAATATTCGTCCGAGGCGAGGTTAATCAGAACCTCATCACCCTGTTCCGCCAGCGCGGTATTCAGTGTTTCAGTGATAACATCACCCCAGAAGGTGTAGAGATCTTTGCCCGCCGGATTGGCCAGGCGAATGCCCATCTCCAGTCGGTAAGGCTGCATGAGATCGAGCGGACGCAGCACGCCATACAGACCTGACAGCATACGCAGATGCTGCTGAGCAAAATTGAAATCCTCATCACTGAAGGTTTCAGCCTGCAGACCTGTGTAGACATCACCTTTGAACGCCAGAATGGCCTGACGGGCATTCTGCGGAGAAAAATCGGGGTGCCAGCTGTTAAATCGTTCGGCATTGAGGTGCGCCAGTTTGTCGCTGATGCCCATTAATGAGGCGATGCTGGCGGGTGACAGCTCGCGCGCAATCTCAATTAGCTGTTGTGATTTTTCTAACAGCGCAGGCTGGGTGAAACGCGTGGTCGCCAGCGGGCTTTCATAATCGAGCGTCTTGGCAGGAGAGATCACCATCAACATTGTTGCTTCCTCGGTTAATGCCTGGTTTAACAGGGCATTGGCTGCTTATCAGGCTCTGCAGTGTACCAAAAAAGCCGGAAAGAATGACGAATCACACCTATTTGTTCGCGCTATCGTAAACGGCATTCCCTGACCTTGCGCGACCGTTGGCGCGTGATATTATCGCAACAGCCTTTTTTCACACTGATAGTTAACTAAGAGAAAAGAACATGACGGACAAACTTACCTCCCTGCGTCAGCTCACCACCGTCGTCGCTGACACCGGTGATATCGCAGCCATGAAGCTGTATCAGCCGCAGGACGCTACCACCAACCCTTCTCTGATTCTTAACGCCGCACAAATTCCTGAATACCGTAAACTGATCGATGAAGCGATTGGCTGGGCGCGTGAGCAGAGCAGCAACAAAGAAGAGCAACTGCAGCTGGTTTCTGACAAGCTGGCCGTAAACATTGGTCTGGAAATCCTGAAGCTGATCCCAGGCCGTATCTCGACTGAAGTCGATGCGCGTCTCTCTTACGACACCGAAGGCAGCATCGCAAAAGCCCGCAGCCTGATCAAACTCTACAATGATGCCGGTATCAGCAATGATCGCATCCTGATCAAACTGGCCTCTACCTGGCAGGGCATCCGTGCTGCAGAGCAGCTGGAAAAAGAGGGTATCAACTGTAACCTGACGCTGCTGTTCTCCTTTGCTCAGGCGCGTGCCTGTGCCGAAGCCGGCGTATTCCTGATCTCTCCGTTTGTGGGGCGTATCCTCGACTGGTACAAAGCCAACACCGATAAGAAAGAGTATGCCGCGCACGAAGATCCAGGCGTGGTTTCAGTCTCTGAGATCTACAACTACTACAAGCAGCACGGTTATGAAACCGTGGTGATGGGCGCGAGCTTCCGTAACGTCGGCGAAATCATCGAGCTGGCCGGCTGTGACCGTCTGACTATTTCGCCTGCGCTGCTGAAAGAGCTGGCAGAGAGCGAAGGCACCCTGGAGCGTAAACTGAGCTACAGCGGCGAAGTGAAAGCGCGTCCGGCCCGCATGACCGAGTCTGAGTTCCTGTGGCAGCACAACCAGGATCCCATGGCAGTGGCGAAGCTGGCAGAAGGTATCCGCAACTTTGCCGTTGATCAGGGCAAACTTGAGAAGATGCTGGCAGAACTGCTGTAATCTGCTGACCGTGGCGGCGCGGGCTGCCACGGTTTTCTCTTTTCCGACCCTTTCACTTTATATTATCCTTTCTGCTATTCCTCTTTTACTCCACCGCACCGCGGTAAATCACAGCGAAGCTCATCATGAATACATTACGCATTGGCCTGATTTCGGTCTCCGATCGCGCCGCGAACGGCATCTATCAGGATCAGGGGATTCCCGCGCTGGAGAGCTGGCTTGGTAGCGCAATCAGCAGCCCGTTTGAGATTGAATCCCGGCTGGTACCGGACGAGCAGCCGATGATTGAGCACGCAATTTGCGAACTGGTCGATGAACGTTTTTGCCATCTGGTGTTAACCACCGGCGGCACCGGTCCGGCCCGACGCGATGTCACGCCCGACGCCACCTTAGCGGTTGCCGATCGGGAAATGCCTGGCTTTGGCGAGCAGATGCGTCAGATCAGCCTGCAGTTCGTGCCGACCGCAATTCTGTCGCGTCAGGTCGGGGTGATCCGCAAACAGTCGCTGATCCTCAATCTGCCCGGCCAGCCAAAGTCGATCAAAGAGACGCTGGAAGGGCTGAAGGATGAGCTGGGCAACGTAAAAGTGCACGGTATCTTTGCTTCTGTACCTTATTGTTTACAGCTGCTGGAAGGGCCTTACGTTGAGACGCATCCCGATGTCGTAGCAGCTTTTCGGCCTAAAAGCGCGATACGTGAGATAAATAACTAAATATTCCCCATTTCAGGCATAAGCTATAGTCCTGCTGGTGTGGCAAATGATTGACGATATAGTAAGGGTATCTTTACAGCCTCACTTTTTTGCCTCTGGACTATTATGAATCCGACTCATACGCAGCGTCTGACTGGTAAGGATTACAAAACCCTGGCGCTGGCCGCGCTGGGCGGCGCGCTGGAATTTTACGACTTCATCATCTTTGTCTTCTTCGCCACCGTGATTGGCGAACTCTTTTTCCCCTCAGATATCCCGGAATGGCTGCGTCAGTTGCAGACGTTTGCCATTTTTGCCGCAGGCTATCTGGCTCGTCCACTGGGCGGCATCATAATGGCGCATTTTGGCGACAAGCTCGGGCGCAAAAAGATGTTCAGCCTGAGTATTCTGCTGATGGCGCTGCCAACTCTCATGATGGGCGCTTTACCTACCTGGCAGACGATTGGCATTGCTGCGCCACTGCTGATGCTGCTGATGCGGATGCTGCAGGGCGCGGCGATTGGCGGTGAAGTGCCAGGAGCGTGGGTGTTTGTTGCTGAGCACGTGCCCTATAAACGTATCGGCATCGCCTGCGGCACGCTGACGGCCGGGCTGACCATCGGCATTTTACTGGGGTCGCTGGTGGCGACGCTGGTCAATACCTCGATGTCGCAGCAGGCAATACATGACGGCGGCTGGCGTATTCCGTTCTTCCTCGGTGGCGTGTTTGGTCTGCTCGCAATGTACCTGCGGCGCTGGCTGCATGAGACGCCGGTGTTTGTTGAGATGCAGCAGCGTAAAGCGCTGGCTGAAACCCTGCCGCTGAAGACGGTGCTGGCGGAGCATAAAAAGTCGGTTGTGATCTCCATGCTGCTGACCTGGCTGCTCTCCGCCTGCATCGTGGTCGTGATCCTGATGTCACCGGTCTGGCTGCAGAAGCAGCTGGGCATCGCACCCGCGCTGACCCTGCAGGCCAACAGTATCGCCACCGTGATGCTCTGCATCGGCTGCATTGTTGCCGGACTCGCTGTCGATCGCTTTGGTGCCAGCCGTACGTTATGTGTCGGCAGCCTGCTGCTGGCACTCTGTAGCTGGCAGTTCTATCACCTGACTGCCCTCTATCCGCAGCAACTCTTTCTGCTCTATGGTATGGCGGGCCTGAGTGTCGGTATTGTCGGCGTCGTGCCCTTTGTGATGGTGCGGGCCTTCCCGGCAGAGGTGCGTTTTACCGGTCTCTCGTTTTCCTACAACCTTTCCTATGCCATCTTTGGCGGGCTGACCCCGATCTTTGTGTCGCTGCTGATGAATGTCTCCGTGATGGGGCCGTGCTGGTATGTGATGGCGCTGGCACTGGTAGGATTGCTGACCGGGATCTGGCTGCGGCGCGATGTCAGCCACGAGCCAGGCCTGCATCAGGAGATTAAGTCGTTGTAAGGGGATGACGCGGAGCCAGACTCCGCGTCTTTTTCAGACTTAATGCGCCTTTGCGCCAATCGGCAGAAGCGTGCGGCCAAAGGTTTCGTTAAGCACTTCACCCATTGCAAGATAGCAGGCGCTGGCACCACAAAGTATGCCGACCCATCCCGCAGACACCTCCAGCGAAGGCAGGTGCATAAGGTGAGCCACGGCCAGCAGCAAAAACAGCAGAGTGAGTGAGCCAAAGACAAACTGCAGCATCCGCGCACCTTTCAGCGTGCCCACGAACATGAACAGTGTGAAGATGCCCCAGAGTGCCAGCCAGGCACCCAGAAAGCGTTCATCAGGCGCTTTCGCCAGACCCATCTGCGGTAACAGCAAAATCGCCACAAAGCTTAACCAGAACATGCCGTAAGAGGTAAAGGCGGTCAGCCCAAAGGTGTTGTTCTTTTTAAACTCCAGCAGACCGGCCAGCACCTGTGCGATCCCGCCATAAAAAATCCCCATCGCTAAAATTGCCACGTCCATGTCAAACAGACCCGTGTTGTGCAGGTTCAGCAAAATTGTTGTCATGCCAAATCCCATTAAGCCCAGCGGGGCAGGATTAGCCAGCGTTGAATTCGCCATAGTTCCTCGGCAGTAAGATGATTGTTAATGAAATAAAAGGACTTCAGCCTGCTCACAGAAAGGAGCAAGGCGACGCATCATATTCAGCGGGGTAACCGTGTTCTTTGATCCCGGCAGGGCCAGAGGTAGAAAAATTTTTTTTGGTTTAGCCCTTGATGCGCATCGAAGCGGCCCCATTTACTTGTCATCGAGCGTTGTGAACGTTGGAAAAAAAGCATGTGCTGGCAGGTTGAATGCAAACAACCCGCCCACATAAAAGGTTCACAACCCAAATTGGCAACGAATTTAAGTGGGAGATGTTTAGATGGGTAAGATTATTGGTATTGACCTGGGTACAACCAACTCTTGTGTTGCGATCATGGATGGCACTAAAGCACGCGTGCTGGAAAATGCCGAGGGCGATCGCACCACGCCTTCAATTATTGCGTATACACAGGATGGCGAAATTCTGGTCGGTCAACCGGCTAAACGTCAGGCAGTGACCAACCCGCAGAATACCCTGTTCGCAATTAAGCGTCTGATCGGTCGTCGCTTCCAGGACGAAGAAGTGCAGCGTGATATTAAAATCATGCCGTACAAAATCACCGGCGCTGACAATGGCGACGCATGGCTGGAAGTGAAAGGCCAGAGAATGGCACCACCGCAGATCTCTGCTGAAGTGCTGAAAAAAATGAAAAAGACCGCCGAAGATTACCTCGGTGAGCCAGTGACCGAAGCGGTTATTACCGTACCGGCCTACTTCAACGATGCGCAGCGTCAGGCGACCAAAGATGCCGGCCGTATCGCGGGTCTGGAAGTCAAACGTATCATTAACGAACCGACTGCTGCAGCACTGGCATACGGTCTGGACAAAGGCCAGGGCAACCGCACCATCGCGGTTTATGACCTGGGTGGCGGTACCTTCGATATCTCAATCATTGAGATCGACGAAGTTGACGGCGAAAAGACCTTTGAAGTTCTGGCAACCAACGGTGACACCCACCTGGGTGGTGAAGACTTCGACAGCCGCCTGATTAACTATCTGGTTGCTGAATTCAAGAAAGACCAGGGCATCGATCTGCACAATGATCCACTGGCGATGCAGCGTCTGAAAGAAGCGGCAGAGAAAGCGAAAATCGAACTTTCTTCTGCACAGCAGACCGACGTTAACCTGCCATACATTACGGCAGATGCGACCGGTCCTAAGCACCTGAACATCAAAGTGACCCGCTCTAAACTGGAGTCACTGGTTGAAGATCTGGTTGCACGCTCAATCGCGCCTCTGAAAGTTGCGCTGCAGGATGCGGGCCTGTCTGTATCAGACATCAACGACGTTATCCTGGTCGGTGGTCAGACTCGTATGCCACTGGTTCAGGCAAAAGTAACTGAATTCTTCGGCAAAGAGCCACGTAAAGACGTGAACCCGGACGAAGCTGTTGCCGTTGGTGCTGCGGTTCAGGGTGGTGTACTGGGTGGCGACGTGAAAGACGTGCTGCTGCTGGACGTAACCCCACTGTCACTGGGTATCGAAACCATGGGTGGCGTGATGACGTCGCTGATCAGCAAGAACACCACCATCCCAACCAAGCACAGCCAGGTCTTCTCGACGGCTGAAGATAACCAGTCAGCGGTGACCATTCATGTGCTGCAGGGTGAGCGTAAACGCGCCAATGACAACAAGTCACTGGGTCAGTTCAACCTCGACGGTATCCAGAATGCGCCACGCGGTATGCCACAGATCGAAGTCACCTTCGACATCGATGCGGATGGTATCCTGCATGTATCGGCGAAAGACAAGAACAGCGGTAAAGAGCAGAAGATCACCATCAAAGCCTCTTCAGGCCTGAGCGATGAAGAGATCCAGAAAATGGTGCGTGATGCAGAAGCGAACGCTGAATCGGACCGCAAGTTCGAAGAGCTGGTACAGACGCGCAACCAGGGTGACCAGATTGCCCACAGCACGCGTAAGCAGCTGGACGAAGCAGGCGACAAACTGTCAGCTGATGACAAAGCGCCAATCGAAGCCGCTCTGACCGCGCTGGAAACTGCGCTGAAAGGCGAAGACAAAGCGGAAATCGACGCCAAAATGCAGGCGCTGATGGAAGTGTCTGGCAAACTGATGGAAGCAGCACAGCAGTCTCAGGCGGGTGCAGCGGATGCCGGTGACGCGTCAGCGAAGAAAGATGACGACGTTGTCGATGCTGAATTCGAAGAAGTGAAAGACAACAAGAAATAATTGCCCCTGACCGGGCGCGACGGTTGGCCTGACAGCCGTTGAAACCAGCACGGGCGTAGGAGATCTCTCCACGCCCGTGCGATCATGTTAAGGGCTAAAAAAACATGGCGAAGAGTGATTACTACGAGATTTTAGGCGTCGCCAAATCCGCGGACGAGCGTGAAATCAAAAAGGCTTATAAACGCCTGGCAATGAAATTTCACCCGGACCGCAATCCCGGTGACAAAGAAGCCGAAGCTAAATTCAAAGAGGTCAAGGAAGCCTACGAAATCCTGACCGATGCGCAGAAGCGTGCGGCCTACGATCAGTATGGTCATGCAGCCTTTGAACAGGGTGGCATGGGTGGCGGTGGATTCGGCGGCGGCGGCTTTGGCGGCGGCGGTGCAGACTTCAGCGATATCTTTGGCGACGTATTCGGTGACATCTTTGGTGGTGGACGCCGTCAGCGCGCCTCACGTGGCGCCGATTTACGCTACAACATGGAGCTGTCGCTGGAAGAAGCGGTACGCGGCGTGACCAAAGAGATCCGCATTCCAACCCTGGAAGAGTGTGATGTCTGCCACGGCAGCGGCGCGAAAGCGGGAACGCAGCCACAAACCTGTTCAACCTGTCATGGAGCAGGCCAGGTGCAGATGCGCCAGGGCTTCTTCACCGTACAGCAGGCCTGTCCGACCTGTCATGGTCGCGGCTCGGTGATTAAAGACCCGTGCAATGCCTGTCATGGTCATGGCCGCGTTGAGAAGTCGAAGACGCTGTCAGTGAAAATCCCGGCTGGGGTGGACACCGGTGACCGTATTCGTCTGAGTGGTGAAGGTGAAGCCGGTGAGCAGGGCGCACCAGCCGGCGATCTCTACGTCCAGGTATCGGTGAAGAAACACCCGATCTTCGAGCGTGAAGAGAACAATCTCTACTGCGAAGTGCCAATCAACTTTGCGATGGCGGCGCTGGGCGGCGAGATTGAAGTGCCGACACTGGATGGTCGCGTGAAGCTGAAAGTGCCGTCAGAAACCCAGACCGGCAAGCTGTTCCGCATGCGCGGACGTGGCGTCAAATCAGTACGTGGCGGCGCAGTCGGCGACCTGTTATGTCGTGTCGTGGTGGAGACACCGGTCAGCCTGAATGAGAAACAGAAGGCGCTGTTGCGTGAACTCGAAGAGAGTTTTGGCGGCCCAAGCGGTGAGCACAACAGCCCGCGCTCCAAGAGCTTCTTCGACGGTGTGAAAAAATTCTTTGATGATCTCACCCGCTAAAGGGTAAGGGATAAACGGAGCCTCAGGCTCCGTTTTTTTTGCCGTTTATAAGCCGTTACGCATACAGACTGTATAGCAGGCGGGAGTGCCTGTCTCCAGCAACGGCTCGGTAAAAGCGAAGTAAAGGCCTGGTATAAGCTGCTTTTAACGATCTATGTGAGTCGTTACACTTATTCACTTTCTATCGCCGATCAGGAAGATAAACGTTGAATAAGCCTCGTAAACTCAGAAACCTCTTCAAGAGCTTCATTGAAAGTGACGCCAGTAACGGCATGATACTCATTCTGGCGGCAGTGGCGGCCATGATTCTCGCCAATACAGCTGAGACCGCCGGTGGCTACCAGGCGTTGCTAAATGAACCTGTTCAGATCCGCTTTGGTGCGCTGGATATCAGCAAAAATCTGCTGTTATGGATAAACGATGCGCTGATGGCGCTGTTTTTCCTGCTGATAGGACTGGAAGTAAAGCGTGAGCTGATGGTCGGCGAACTGGCAAGCCGCGAAAAAGCGATCTTTCCTGTCATCGCAGCATTAGGTGGCATGGCGCTGCCTGCCCTTATCTTCCTGGCTTTCAACCATGGTGATGAGATTGCCCGCAATGGCTGGGCCATTCCCACGGCAACGGATATCGCTTTTGCACTGGGCGTACTGGCCCTGCTCGGCAGCCGTGTTCCTGCTGCGCTGAAAGTTTTTCTGATGGCACTGGCGATTATCGATGACCTGGGGGCGATTGTGATTATCGCCCTGTTCTATACCAGCGGTCTGTCGGTGCTCTCTCTGGGCGTGGCGGCAGCGGCGATTTTGGTGCTGGCCCTGCTGAATTACTTTAACGTCCGTAAAATCTCCATCTATATTCTGGTTGGCATTGTGCTCTGGACCGCCGTGCTTAAGTCGGGCGTCCATGCAACGCTGGCCGGTGTTATCGTGGGCTTCTTTGTGCCGCTGGAAAAGCGAGAGGGGCATTCGCCATCGGAGCATCTGGCACACGGCCTGATGCCATGGGTGAACTGGCTGATTCTGCCACTGTTTGCCTTCGCCAATGCTGGTATTTCGCTCGCGGGTATTACGCTGAGCAATATCCTTTCGCCTGAACCGTCAGGCATCATCTTTGGCCTGTTAATCGGTAAACCATTGGGCATAACCCTGTTCTGCTGGCTGGCAGTCAGGTTAAAGCTGGCGGTATTACCTGCTGGCACCACTATCCGCGATATCATGGCGATCGGCGTACTGTGTGGTATCGGCTTCACGATGTCGATATTCATCAGTTCACTGGCCTTTGACGCAGCCCATGAGCAGCTGGTGACGTTTTCTAAACTGGGAATTCTGACCGGTTCTCTGCTATCCGCCGTGATTGGATACACCCTGTTGCGGATCAAATTGCGGTAATGGAGAGGAGGCGAAAGCCTCCTTCTTTTCAATGAGTCACATTAATTACAATCATCTTTACTATTTCTGGCACGCCTGTCGCGCGGGCTCGATAGCGGGTGCAGCTGAAGCGCTCTCACTGACGCCTCAGACCATTACCGGGCAGATTAAGGTGCTGGAAGAGCGCCTGCAGGGTAAGCTGTTCCGGCGTCAGGGAAGAGGTCTGGTGCCGACTGAACTGGGGCAGTTGGTGTTCCGCTACGCTGACCGCATGTTTATGCTGGGTCAGGAGATGCTGGATATCGTTAACTACCGCAAAGAGTCTCATCTGCTGCTGGATGTGGGGGTGGCAGATGCCCTCTCAAAGCAACGGGTCAGCAAGGTGCTGGAGACGGCGGTGGCGGCAGAGGAGAAAATCCATCTGCGCTGTTTTGAATCGACCCACGAAATGCTGCTGGAGCAACTCAGTCAGCATAAGCTGGATATGATTATTTCTGACTGCTCCATCGATCCCACCCAGCAGGAAGGGCTGTTTTCGGTAAAGCTGGGGGAGTGCCCGATCAGTTTCTGGTCCGCTCAGCCGATTACCGATTACTCTTTTCCGGGCTGTCTGGAGACATACCCACTCCTCATTCCGGGTCGCCGCTCAATGCTGGGGCGTAGAATCCTTAACTGGATCACGACTCAGGGGCTGCAGGTGGAGATTCTGGGTGAGTTTGATGATGCGGCGCTGATGCACGCATTTGGTGCGCGTCAGAAGGCAATTTTTGTAGCAGCAGCGCTGGACGGTTGTCAGCAGGAGGGGATTTATGAAGTTGCTCGGCTTGATGCCGTTTCAGAGGAGTATCACATACTCTTCTCCGAGCGGATGATTCAGCATCCGGCGGTGCAGCGTCTCTGTCAGGCTGACTTCAGCGCACTCTTCCCTCACCAGAGTACAGACGAAAAAAAACCGGCGTAAGCCGGCTTTTTCAACAAAGCGATGAACAACGGGCGATTAAGCCAGTTTGTTGATCTGTGCAGTCAGGTTTGATTTATAACGTGCAGCTTTGTTTTTGTGGATCAGACCTTTAGCGGCCTGACGATCCACGAGTGGTTGCATTTCATTGAATGCGTTCTGCGCAGCAGCTTTGTCGCCTGAAGCGATCGCCGCGTATACTTTCTTAACGAAGGTACGCATCATTGAGCGGCGGCTAGCGTTGTGCTTGCGGCGTTTCTCAGATGTTACGGCGCGTTTCTTAGCTGATTTGATATTAGCCAAGGTCCAACTCCCAAATGTGTTCTATAGAGACAAATCAAAGGCCGAGGACTATGCCCTTCTAACCTGATTTTGTCAATGGATTTGTGCAAATAAGCGTCGCTCTGTGAGCAGCACTCGGTTACGTATTTGATGGCGCAAGATTCTACCAGCTTCCCCTCACTGAATACAGTATTTCGCGACAAAATTCTTAACAGACGCATCTGCAACAGGAAATGCAGCGCCTGAAGCATGAAAGGCGTGCTGACGGGTTAACCTGAGTCGCTTTCAAGGGTATAATCCGCCGATTTCCACCGGTTTGGGCCAGCCATGAAGTTTATCCGCGGTATTCATAATCTTAACGAGCAGCATCGCGGCTGCGTTCTGACCATTGGTAATTTCGATGGCGTACACCGCGGGCATCAGGCGCTGATGTCCCGGCTGTGTGAAGAGGGACGTAAGCGTCATCTGCCGGTCGTGGTCATGGTGTTTGAGCCACAGCCGCTGGAGCTGTTTGCCGGTGATAAAGCCCCGGCACGCCTGACGCGCCTGCGTGAAAAATTGCGCTACATGGCGGAAGCCGGCGTCGATAAAGTGCTGTGTGTGCGGTTTGACCGTCGCTTTGCAGCGCTGTCCGCCCAGCGTTTTATCAGTGACCTGCTGGTCGACAAGCTGGACGTAAAGTACCTCGCAGTCGGCGATGATTTCCGCTTCGGCGCTGGTCGCCAGGGGGATTTCCTGTTATTACAGAAAGCAGGTGCGGAGTATGGTTTTGAGGTCGTGAGCACCGAAACCTTCTGTGACGGCGGGAAGCGAATCAGCAGCACAGCCGTGCGTCAGGCGCTGGCCGCAGATGATTTAGCGCTGGCGCAGTCGCTGTTAGGTCATCCTTTCACCATTTCCGGCCGCGTCGTGCACGGTGATGCACTGGGACGCACGCTGGGTTTCCCCACTGCGAACCTTCCTTTACGCCGCAGCGTCTCACCGGTGAAAGGGGTCTATGCGGTGGAGGTGCAGGGGCTGACGCCTGAGCCACTGCCGGGTGTCGCCAATATCGGTACCCGTCCGACCGTAAAAGGTTTACGCCAGCAGCTTGAAGTTCACCTGCTCGACATCAATATGGATCTCTATGGTCGTCACATTGATGTGGTGCTGAAACAGAAAATACGAAACGAGCAGCGCTTTGCCTCACTGGAGGCGTTGAAAGAACAAATTGCGAACGATGTGGTAACGGCCCGGCAGTTCTTTGGGCTGCTTTAACCTGAGCGAAAAACGGAATCGAGAATCTGATGAGTGACTATAAATCTACCCTGAATTTGCCGGAAACGGGATTCCCGATGCGTGGCGATCTGGCCAAACGCGAACCGGGAATGTTGCAACGCTGGTATGCCGACAACCTGTACGGCATCATCCGCGAAGCCAAAAAAGGGAAAAAAACCTTTATCCTGCATGATGGCCCTCCGTATGCGAACGGCAGCATTCATATTGGTCACTCTGTTAACAAGATTCTGAAAGACATTATCGTGAAGTCGAAAGGCATGGCGGGTTATGACTCGCCGTATGTGCCGGGCTGGGACTGTCACGGTCTGCCAATTGAACACAAAGTTGAGCAGATGATCGGCAAGCCAGGCGAGAAAGTCACCGCCGCAGAATTCCGTGCCGCGTGCCGCAAGTACGCAGCTGAACAGGTTGAAGGCCAGAAGGCAGACTTTATCCGTCTGGGCGTGCTGGGCGACTGGGATCGTCCTTACCTGACTATGGATTTTGGCACCGAAGCCAATATCATCCGTGCGCTGGGTAAAATCATCGGCAACGGCCACTTGCATAAAGGCGCGAAGCCGGTGCACTGGTGTCTGGATTGCCGCTCAGCCTTAGCAGAAGCGGAAGTCGAGTATTACGACAAAACCTCTCCGTCAATTGATGTGATGTTCAACGCCATCGATGCCGACGCGGTGCGTCAGGCATTTGGTGTATCACAGGTCAATGGCCCAATCTCACTGGTGATCTGGACAACGACGCCGTGGACATTACCGGCTAACCGCGCCATCTCTCTGCATCCTGAATTTGAGTACCAGTTGATCCAGATCGAGGGCCGTGCCCTGATCCTGGCGAAAGAGCTGGTTGAGAGCGTCATGAAACGCGCCGGTGTCAGCGAATGGCAGGTACTGGGCGAATGCAAAGGCGCTGCGCTGGAGCTGCAGAAATTCCAGCATCCGTTCCTGGCGCTGAAGTCGCTGGTGGTGCTGGGCGATCACGTAACGCTTGACGCGGGTACCGGTGCAGTTCACACCGCACCAGGCCACGGTCCGGATGACTACGTCATCGGTCAGAAATATGGCATCGAAACGGCAAATCCGGTCGGACCGGATGGCACCTATCTGCCAGGCACGTATCCGACGCTGGATGGGATTAACGTCTTTAAAGCCAACGACATGATCGTTGAGCTGCTGAAAGAGAAAGGCGCGCTGCTGCATGTTGAGAAACTGCTGCACAGCTACCCGCACTGCTGGCGTCACAAAACGCCGATCATCTTCCGTGCCACGCCACAGTGGTTCATCAGCATGGATCAGAAAGGCCTGCGTGCGCAGTCGCTGAAAGAGATCAAAGGCGTGCAATGGATCCCAGACTGGGGCCAGGCGCGTATCGAATCCATGGTGGCGAACCGTCCCGACTGGTGTATCTCACGTCAGCGTACCTGGGGCGTGCCGATGGCGCTGTTCGTTCACAAAGAGAGCGAAGAGCTGCACCCGGACACGCTGGCGCTGATGGAGAAAGTGGCGCAGCGCGTTGAGCAGGAAGGCATACAGGCCTGGTGGGATCTTGATCCGCGCGAACTGATGGGCGACGACGCCGATCATTACGTTAAAGTGCCGGATACGCTGGATGTCTGGTTTGACTCCGGTTCTACCAGCTATTCCGTGGTGGATGCGCGTCCTGAATTTGGCGGACATGCACCAGACCTCTATCTGGAAGGCTCCGATCAGCATCGCGGCTGGTTTATGTCCTCGCTGATGATCTCTACGGCGATGAAAGGCAAAGCGCCATATCGTCAGGTACTGACGCACGGTTTCACCGTGGATGGTCAGGGCCGCAAGATGTCGAAGTCGATCGGCAACACCGTTGCGCCGCAGGATGTAATGAACAAGCTGGGCGCTGATATTCTGCGTCTGTGGGTGGCCTCAACCGACTACTCGGGCGAAATGGCGGTTTCCGATGAGATCCTCAAGCGCTCTGCCGATGCCTACCGTCGTATCCGTAACACCGCGCGTTTCCTGCTGGCTAACCTCAGCGGCTTCAACCCGGCCACCGATCTGGTGAAACCGGAAGAGATGGTCGTAGTGGATCGCTGGGCAGTGGGTCGCGCACAGGCTGCACAGGCCGATATCGTCGCCTCCTATGAGAACTACGATTTCCATGAAGTGATCCAGCGTCTGATGCAGTTCTGCTCGATTGAGATGGGCAGCTTCTATCTCGACATCATCAAGGATCGTCAGTACACCGCGAAAGGCGATGGCCTTGCACGTCGCAGCTGCCAGACCGCACTGTGGCATATCGTCGAAGCGCTGGTGCGCTGGATGGCACCAATCATGTCCTTTACGGCGGATGAGATTTGGGGCTATCTGCCAGGCGAACGTGCGCAGTATGTCTTCACCGAAGAGTGGTATCAGGGTCTGTTTGGCCTGGCGGAAGATGAAGCGCTGAATGACGCCTATTGGGCTGAGCTGCTGAAAGTGCGTGGCGAAGTGAACAAGGTGATCGAGCAGGCGCGTGCGGATAAACGTATCGGTGGTGCACTGGAAGCGACGGTGACGCTCTATGCCGATCCGGAGCTGGCCGCAAAACTCCAGGCGTTGGGCAATGAACTGCGCTTTGTGCTGCTGACCTCTGGCGCACAGGTGGCGGATTACGACCTGGCGAACGACGAAGCGCAGCAGAGTGAACTACTGAAAGGTCTGAAAATCGCGCTGCACAAGGCGGAAGGCGAGAAATGTCAGCGCTGCTGGCATTACACTACTGACGTCGGACAGAATCCTGAGCATGCTGAGGTCTGTGGTCGTTGTTACAGTAACGTAGCCGGTGACGGCGAACAGCGTGAATTTGCCTGATGCGTAAACCTATTTTATCAACCGGATTGCGCTGGCTGTGGCTGGTGCTGGTGGTGATTGTTGTCGACTTCGCCAGCAAGCAGTGGGTGATGAACAACATGATGCTGCATGAAACCCAGCCACTGATGCCCTACCTGAATCTGTTCTACGCGCACAACTACGGCGCGGCGTTCAGTTTCCTGGCTGACAAAGGTGGCTGGCAGCGCTGGTTCTTTGCGGGCATCGCATTGGCTATCGTGATCTCACTGGTCGTGATGATGTACCGTAATCATGCCAGCCAGAAGATCGCGAACATTGCCTATGCCCTGATTATCGGCGGCGCGGTAGGCAATCTGTTTGACCGCTCATACCATGGCTTTGTGGTCGATTTTATCGATTTTTATGTCGGTAACTGGCACTTCGCTACATTTAATATCGCTGACTGCGGCATCTGTATTGGTGCGGCATTGGTGGTGCTGGAGGGCTTTTTCAGCCCGAACGGCAAACAGGCTAAACAGAAAGGGTAAGTGATGACTGAGTCCGTACAGCGCGAAAGCGCGGTGTTGGTGCATTTTACGCTGAAGCTGGAAGATGGCTCGACGGCGGAATCGACCCGTGCAAACGGCAAGCCCGCGCTGTTCCGTCTCGGTGATGGCAGCCTCTCTGCAGCACTTGAGCAGGCACTGCTGGGGCTGAAAGCGGGTGAAACCAAACAGTTCACTCTGGCACCGGAAGATGCCTTTGGTGGCGTCAGTCCTGACCTGATTCAGTATTTCTCGCGTCGGGACTTTATCGACGCAGGTGAACCGGAAGTGGGTGCCATCATGCTGTTCAGTGGCATGGGCGGCAGTGAAATGCCAGGCGTGATCCGTGAAGTCTCCGGTGATTCTATCACCGTGGATTTCAACCACCCGCTGGCAGGTCGTCGTATTCAGTTTGATGTAGAGGTGCTGGAAATCGATCCGGCACTGGAGGCGAACGATGCAAATCCTGTTAGCTAATCCGCGCGGTTTCTGCGCTGGCGTTGATCGCGCCATCAGTATTGTTGAGCGCGCGCTGGAGATGTATGGCGCGCCCATCTACGTCCGCCACGAAGTGGTGCATAACCGCTACGTGGTGAACAGCCTGCGTGAGCGCGGTGCTATCTTCATTGAAGAGATCAGTGAAGTGCCGGATGACGCGATTCTGATCTTCTCTGCGCATGGTGTTTCACAGGCGGTGCGTGCCGAAGCCAAAGCGCGCAATCTGACCATGCTGTTCGACGCTACCTGTCCGCTGGTGACCAAAGTGCATATGGAAGTGGCGCGTGCCAGCCGTAAGGGCGTGGAAGCAATACTGATTGGTCATGCGGGGCATCCGGAAGTCGAGGGCACCATGGGGCAGTACAACAACCCCAATGGTGGCATGTATCTGGTGGAGTCCCCGGAAGATGTCTTCAGACTGACCGTCAAAGACGAAAACAATCTGAGCTTCATGACGCAGACCACGCTGTCGGTGGATGACACCTCTGACATCATTGATGCCCTGCGTCAGCGTTTCCCGGCAATCATCGGGCCGCGTAAAGATGATATCTGCTACGCCACCACTAACCGTCAGGAAGCCGTTCGCACTCTGGCGAAAGATGCAGAAGTGGTGCTGGTGGTGGGGTCGAAGAACTCCTCGAACTCTAACCGTCTGGCCGAGCTGGCACAGCGTGCCGGTAAACTTGCGAAGCTGATCGACTCTGCGGATGATATTCAGGAAGAGTGGGTAAAAGGCGTGGCCTGCATCGGCGTTACCGCGGGTGCCTCAGCCCCCGATATTCTGGTGCAGCAGGTGATCCAGCGGCTGCGTGAGCTGGGTGGCGAAGCGGCGATTGAGCTGATTGGTCGTGAAGAAAATATCGTCTTCGAAGTGCCTAAAGAGCTGCGTGTCGAAGTACGCAACGTGCATTAACTCATAGATATAACTGATAAAAAGGCCGACTCTGTTCGGCCTTTTTTGTTTTTCTGGTCTGACTAAAACGCCAATGTTTGTGGTGGTGATTGCTTTTACTGATAATCACAGGCGGCTGGCATAAAATTCTTATTATCACTGATTAATAGTGGCGTGACTGTTAACTCGTCGTTAACCTGATGACGCTTTGGATGCATAGTTTTGTTTTAGGAATGAATAAATATGAACACTATCCGGATTGCTATTGTGGGCGCGCCGGGCCGAATGGGCCGTAATCTGATTAAGGCGACGCAGCAGGCAGAGGGCGTAGAACTGGGTGCAGCTCTGGCACGCCCGGGTTCATCGCTGACCGGCAGCGACGCGGGTGAATTAGCGGGCATCGGCAAGAACGGCATTCTCATCGCTGACGATTTACGCACGGTGATAAACGACTTTGATGTGCTAATCGACTTCACCCGCCCGGAGGGCACGCTGGAGTATATGGCCATCTGCCGTGAGCAGGGTAAAGCGATGGTCATTGGCACGACCGGTTTTGATGAGGCAGGCAAGGCGGCCATTCGCACGGCGGCAGAAGATATCGCTATCGTATTCGCCGCGAACTTCAGTGTGGGGGTTAACCTGGTGCTGAAGCTGCTGGAGAAGGCCGCAAAAGTGATGGGCGAGTACGCGGACATTGAGATCGTTGAAGCACACCACCGCCATAAAGTAGATGCGCCGTCTGGCACCGCGCTGGCGATGGGGGAGGCAATAGCCGACGCGATGCAGTGGAAACTGGATGAGCATGCAGTCTATACGCGTGAAGGCCATACGGGTGAACGTCAGCCACAGACTATCGGTTTTGCGACGGTGCGCGCAGGTGACATCGTCGGTGAACATACAGCGATGTTTGCAGATATTGGCGAGCGGGTAGAGATTACCCACAAGGCTTCAAGCCGTATGACCTTTGCAAATGGCGCAGTTAAATCAGCTTTATGGCTGAAGGATAAGAAATCAGGTCTTTATGACATGCGTGATGTGCTGAATTTGTCGATGTTGTAAGTGTTGTGAGCCATCGTGATGTGGTTATTTCAATCGTTAATTGATTGATTGAAAAGGGGCAATGTTATCATTGCCCTTAATTTTATCTTAAAAATAGTGTTCTGATGTAAAATACCTATCTGATGCTTATTTGTATTGGTTTTTTGGTTTTGTCAGCCCGGCTAAACGCCATTTTTGACCATTTGGTCAAAAATAAAGGCCCTGCTGCGCTGGTTTCGTTTTTAGGCTGCATGGCAAACGATTATTCCGCCAGGTTTTATCCTCTTTTTACCGCTTATGCCTGATTTTTCCCTCATAAGGCAGATAATCATTAAAAAATCCCGCAACAGGGTAGACAATGACCAGGGCGATCATTAGAATGCGCGCAATTTGCCAAAAATCGACAATTCAGGCGGTTTTTGCATTGATTCAGGCGGCTATTTTGAATTAATATGCAGATATATTGACTGTTTATTCCCTGGAGGATGTTTTGATCAAGTCAGCAATCCTGGTTCTGGAAGACGGAACCCAATTCCACGGTCGGGCCATCGGGGCAACAGGATCGGCAGTGGGAGAAGTCGTTTTCAACACTTCAATGACCGGTTATCAAGAAATCCTCACTGATCCTTCCTATTCCCGCCAAATCGTCACTCTCACTTATCCCCATATCGGTAATGTCGGTGCCAATGCCGCCGACGAAGAATCCAGCCAGATTCATGCGCAGGGCCTGGTTATTCGTGACCTGCCACTGATTGCCAGCAACTTCCGTAGCGAAGAAGGCTTATCTGCTTACCTGCAGCGCAACAACATCGTGGCGATTGCCGATATTGATACCCGCAAGCTGACGCGCTTGCTGCGTGAGAAGGGGGCGCAGAATGGCTGCATTATTGCCGGCGACAATCCGGATGCTGCGCTGGCGCTGCAAAAAGCCCAGGCGTTCCCGGGACTGAAAGGAATGGACCTGGCGAAAGAGGTCTGCACCACGGAGACTTACAGCTGGCAGCAGGGCAGCTGGACGCTGGACGCAGGTCTGCCAGAGCAGGCTGCTGCGGAGTCGCTGCCTTACCATGTAGTGGCTTACGACTACGGTGCTAAGCGCAATATCCTGCGCATGCTGGTCGATCGCGGCTGCCGTCTGACCGTGGTTCCGGCACAGACACCTGCCGAAGAGGTCCTGAAACTGAATCCGGATGGCATTTTCCTCTCCAACGGTCCGGGTGACCCGGAACCGTGCGACTACGCTATCAGCGCCATTCAGGCCTTCCTGAAAACCGAGATCCCGGTGTTCGGTATCTGCCTGGGCCACCAGTTGCTGGCGCTGGCCAGCGGTGCTAAGACCGTGAAGATGAAACTCGGCCACCACGGCGGCAACCATCCGGTGAAAGATCTCGAAAACAATCGCGTCATGATCACCGCACAGAACCACGGTTTTGCGGTTGATGAGAACAATCTGCCCGCGAATCTGCGTGTGACCCACATTTCGCTGTTCGATAAAACCGTGCAGGGCATTCATCGCACTGACAAGCCTGCATTCAGCTTCCAGGGGCATCCGGAAGCCAGTCCGGGACCGGGTGATGCTGCGCCGCTGTTTGACCACTTTATTGAATTGATTGACGCATTCCGTCTGCAAGCGAAGTAATCAGGAGCTAATTCATGCCAAAACGTACAGACCTAAAATCCATCCTGATTCTTGGTGCCGGTCCGATTGTGATCGGCCAGGCCTGCGAATTTGACTATTCCGGTGCGCAGGCGTGTAAGGCGCTGCGTGAAGAGGGCTACCGCGTTATTCTGGTGAACTCTAACCCGGCGACGATTATGACCGACCCCGAAATGGCCGATGCAACCTACATTGAGCCGATTCACTGGGAAGTGGTGCGCAAAATCATCGAAAAAGAGCGCCCGGACGCGGTTCTGCCCACAATGGGCGGTCAGACGGCGCTAAACTGCGCGCTGGAGCTGGAGCGTCATGGCGTGCTGGAAGAGTTTGGCGTCACCATGATTGGCGCGACCGCTGATGCCATCGACAAAGCGGAAGATCGCCGTCGTTTCGACGTGGCAATGAAAAGCATCGGTCTGGATACCGCCCGCTCCGGTATTGCGCACACCATGGAAGAAGCGCTGGCCGTGGCAGAAGATGTTGGCTTCCCGTGCATCATCCGTCCCTCCTTTACCATGGGCGGCACGGGTGGCGGCATCGCCTATAACCGCGAAGAGTTTGAAGAGATTTGCGAACGCGGTCTCGATCTCTCACCAACCAATGAGCTGCTGATTGATGAGTCGCTGATTGGCTGGAAAGAGTATGAAATGGAAGTCGTGCGCGATAAGAACGACAACTGCATCATCGTCTGCTCCATTGAAAACTTCGACGCGATGGGGATCCACACGGGTGACTCCATCACGGTCGCACCTGCCCAGACGCTGACCGACAAAGAGTATCAGATCATGCGTAACGCCTCGCTGGCGGTACTGCGTGAAATCGGTGTTGAAACCGGCGGCTCCAACGTGCAGTTCTCCGTTAACCCGAAAGATGGTCGCCTGATTGTCATTGAGATGAACCCACGCGTGTCGCGCTCCTCGGCGCTGGCGTCAAAAGCGACTGGCTTCCCGATTGCGAAAGTGGCGGCCAAACTGGCGGTCGGCTACACGCTCGACGAGCTGATGAACGATATCACTGGTGGTTTAACACCGGCCTCGTTTGAGCCGTCAATCGACTACGTTGTCACCAAGATCCCACGTTTCAACTTTGAGAAATTTGCCGGTGCCAACGATCGCCTGACTACGCAGATGAAGTCGGTGGGTGAAGTGATGGCAATTGGCCGCACATTCCAGGAATCCATGCAGAAAGCGCTGCGCGGCCTGGAAGTGGGCGCTAACGGTTTTGACCCGAAAGTGCACCTCGACGATCCGGAAGCGTTAACCCGCATCCGCCGCGAGCTGAAAGATGCCGGTTCAGACCGCATCTGGTACATCGCGGACGCTTTCCGCGCTGGCATGTCGGTTGATGGTGTGTTCAACCTGACCAACATTGACCGCTGGTTCCTGGTGCAGATTGAAGAGCTGGTACGGCTGGAAGATCAGGTGGCAAGCGAAGGGGTGAATAGCCTGGATGCCACGTTCCTGCGTACCCTGAAGCGCAAAGGCTTTGCCGATGCGCGACTGGCGACGCTGGCAGGTGTGGCTGAGAGCGAAATCCGCAAGCTGCGTCAGCAGTTTAACCTGCACCCGGTTTATAAGCGTGTCGATACCTGTGCTGCCGAGTTCGCGACGGATACCGCTTACATGTACTCCACCTATGAGGAGGAGTGCGAAGCCAACCCGAGTCCGGATCGCGAAAAAATCATGATTCTGGGTGGTGGACCAAACCGTATCGGTCAGGGTATCGAATTCGACTACTGCTGTGTTCATGCCGCTCTGGCGCTGCGTGAAGATGGTTACCAGACCATTATGGTGAACTGTAACCCGGAAACGGTCTCGACCGATTACGACACCTCTGACCGCCTCTACTTTGAGCCGGTCACGCTGGAAGACGTGCTGGAGATTGTCCGCATTGAGCAGCCAAAAGGCGTCATCGTACAGTATGGCGGTCAGACCCCGCTGAAACTGGCGCGTGCGCTGGAAGCCGCAGGCGTACCGGTTATCGGCACCAGCCCGGATTCCATTGACCGTGCCGAAGACCGTGAGCGTTTCCAGCAGGCGGTTGATCGCCTGAAACTGAAGCAACCGGCTAACGCCACGGTCGCGACGCTGGAGCAGGCAGTCGAGAAAGCCGCTGGCCTGGGTTATCCGCTGGTGGTGCGTCCTTCTTATGTACTGGGTGGCCGTGCCATGGAGATCGTTTACGACGAGATCGACCTAAGACGCTACTTCCAGACGGCAGTCTCCGTTTCCAACGATGCGCCGGTACTGCTTGATCGCTTCCTGGATGATGCGGTTGAAGTCGATGTGGATGCGATTTGCGACGGTGAGCGGGTGCTGATTGGCGGCATTATGGAACATATCGAGCAGGCTGGTGTTCACTCCGGTGACTCCGCCTGTTCACTGCCGGCCTACACGCTGAATCAGGAGATTCAGAACGTGATGCGCCAGCAGGTTGAGAAACTGGCGTTTGAGCTGAACGTTCGTGGCCTGATGAACGTCCAGTTCGCGGTGAAAGACAACGAAGTCTATCTGATCGAAGTGAACCCACGTGCGGCGCGTACCGTTCCGTTCGTCTCTAAAGCGACTGGTGTACCGCTGGCGAAAGTGGCTGCACGCGTGATGGCAGGTAAAACACTGGCAGAGCAGGGCGTGACGGAAGAGGTGATCCCGCCTTACTACTCAGTTAAAGAAGTGGTGCTGCCATTCAACAAGTTCCAGGGCGTTGACCCGATTCTGGGCCCGGAAATGCGCTCTACCGGTGAAGTCATGGGCGTGGGCCGCACGTTCGCTGAGGCATTCTCCAAAGCGATGCTGGGTGCACAGAGCAACATGAAGAAGTCGGGCCGTGCGCTGCTGTCGGTGCGTGAAGGCGACAAGAAACGTATCGTCGACCTGGCCGCGAAGCTGCAGAAGTTTGGTTTTGAACTGGATGCAACTCACGGCACGGCAGTGGTGCTGGGCGAAGCGGGCATCAATCCGCGCCTGGTTAACAAGGTACATGAAGGTCGTCCACACATTCAGGACCGCCTGAAGAATGGCGAGTATAGCTACATCGTCAATACTACGGCAGGTCGTCAGGCGATTGAAGATTCGAAGCTGATTCGCCGCAGCGCACTGCAGTATAAAGTGCACTACGATACCACGCTGAACGGTGGCTTCGCGACTGCGATGGCGCTGAATGCTGACCCGACGGAACAGGTTATCTCCGTTCAGGAGATGCATGCCCAGATAAAGGCGATGTAAGGTAATGTTGTGTGAAAAACGGCTCCTCCGGGAGCCGTTTTTTTTGCCACTTCTCTGGCGATAATCCGAAAGTCAGGTCCAGTGATAGGCTGGAGTTTGCGTTAAAGTGACTGATTTGGCTTAATTTTTTAGCTTTAGGTGCGAATGACGCCGATTCGCACAAATTTATAAGATAAACACTTCCTGTACGGATTTTTCGCCAGTACTATGCCTGCCGCTCATCACTGGAGCGTATCAGGACATAAATAAAAAATGAAAATGCGTACTTTTTCTCTGAGTGCAGTGGCTGCACTGATGGTTACTCTTCCTTTCGCCAGCCAGGCGGAAATTACCCTGTTAAAACAGGATCCGCAGGCAGGCGATCCACTTAGCCGCCTTACCCTGAATGTTGGCGGCAGCATCCGTGCTCAGGTCAATCATCAGACCGGCGTGGATGACAAATCTTACAAGCGCGACGGTTTTGATGGTGGCACCCGTTTCCGTTTTGGCGCTGACTACTACCTGTTTGATGACGTGAGCTGGACCAGCTATTACGAGCTGGGCGTGAATATTCCGGCGGTCTTCAGCTGGGATCGTCACTATGCCGATGGTGCCAATAACACTACGCGTCGCCAGCTTTACACCGGTCTGAAAAGCAAGACCTGGGGCCAGCTGACCTTCGGTCAGCAGAACAGCGTTTACTATGACACCGTAGGCGCGAAAACCGATATCTGGGATTACGATATGGTCGGCCAGGCCCCGGGCAACGGTATTAATGGCGACTACGACGGATCTTACCGTTCACGTAAGCAGCTGAAGTACAAAAACAGCTTCGGCGACGCGGATATCTACGCTTCTTATCTGTTCGAAGATAACGAGTATCTGCCAGGCAATGGCCTGCGCTATAAGCGTAAAGGCGGCGGCTCACTGGGCGTGGATTACCACATCACTGAGGATTTGAGCTGGGGCACGGCGTGGAACTACACCCGCGCGGCGATGCGTAATCCGAACAACGGCGACAGCCGCGATTACGACCAGAACATCTACGGTACCGCACTGAGCTGGACACCAGGCAACTGGACGCTGTCAGCCGGTGGTGGCTGGTATCAGAACTTCATGACCACCAAACGCAAAGATGTGCATGATTACTTTGCTGGCGATGCATGGGGCATTGAATATTTCGCCGGTTACAAGATCCCGGTGGCGCAGTACGGTCTGAAAGCCGTCCAGCCTTATGTCATGGGTGACCGCATTGAGTATGCGACTGGCCGTGATTACCAGCGCATCGACAACGGTCTGGGTGTGACGCTGTTCCTCGACTACGGTTTCCGTGTTGATTACGAACATGTCTTTACCTCCAGCACCGATAACCTGGGTGATATGAATCTGGTGCGTCTGCGCTACGACTTCTGATAACTCTGACGGCTCCTTCGGGAGCCGTTTTCTTTTACGCACGCTTTTTGTGCCAGCCTGAGGCAAATCGCTGGCGTGCTGCGGCAAACTGACGCGATTACGCGGTGAAAAACGCTGCACAGGCCGCGAAAAACGGTGTCATGAAAAGCTTTACGCAAATAGACCTTCCCTCCTATCGACGAAAGTTTCACCTTTACGTATCATGGCGCCAATTTTTTTCAGTGAGTGGTTAACATGATTAGTCTTATCGCGGCATTAGCAGCAGATCGCATTATTGGAATGGAGAACGCCATGCCGTGGGACCTGCCTGCAGATCTGGCGTGGTTCAAGCGCAATACGCTGAAGAAACCGGTGATTATGGGGCGACTGACCTTTGAATCCATTGGCCGTCCGTTACCTGGCCGACTGAACATCGTTGTCAGCAGTAAGCCAGGCACCACAGAAGGCGTGACCTGGGTTACGTCGCTGGATGAGGCGTTACAGGCAGCCGGTGATGCAGAAGAGATCATGGTGATTGGCGGTGGACGTGTCTATGAGCAGATGCTTAAGCGTGCCGATCGTCTCTATCTGACGCACATTGATGCGGAAGTAGAAGGTGATACGCAGTTCCCGGATTACGAGCCGGACGAATGGCAGTCCACGTTCAGCGAGTTCCACGACGCAGATGAGCAGAACTCTCACAGCTACTGTTTTGAGATCCTCGACCGTCGCCGTTAATCCTCTTCCCGCCTGGCTGTAACCTGGCTGTCATCTCTATTTATTAGCATTGCTTCTTTTCTGGGATCGTCATAAAGGAAGCAATCAACAATGAAAACCGAACTCTCCGCCTTAAGCACTGACCGCCTTCGTGATCCACATCGCCGTAAATTTCTTGCCGGTTCCGGCGCGATCGGGCTGACCGGCTTTCTCAGCGGCAGCCTCACGCTTTCCGGAAGCGTACTGGCGCAGGAGAAGCCCGCGGGCAGTCTGCTGCTGGGCTTTCAGGCGATTGCCGCGTCAACCGCCGATGAGGTTGTGGTCGCACCGGGCTATCGTGCAGATGTGTTGATCTCCTGGGGGGATCCGCTGGTGAATGGCGCGGCCGCGTTTGATCCGCACGGCAACAATAGCGCGGAAGATCAGGAAAAGCAGTTCGGTGACAACAACGATGGGATGAGCTTTTTCGCGATCGATGACCAGCGAGGCGTGATGGCGATTAACAATGAATACGTGAACGAGCCGACGCTATTTGCCCACGGCGGCAGCAAAGCGACCAGCCTGGAAGATGTGAAGAAGTCACAGGCGGCACACGGCGTCTCCATCGTTGAAGTGAAGCGGGGCGACGATAATCGCTGGCAGGTAGTACGTCCTTCTGACTACAACCGCCGCATTACTGCCAATACGCCTATGCGGTTTTCCGGCCCGGCCGCAGGTGATAACGCGCTGAAGACCGCCGCCGACCCGCAGGGAATGCATGTCCTGGGCACCTTTGGTAACTGCGCCAACGGTAAAACGCCGTGGGGCACTTATCTCACCTGTGAAGAGAACTACGACACCTATTTTGGCACTCATCAGGCAGACTTTACCCCGACCCCACAGCAGAAGCGTTACACCCTGAATGCTGCCGAGCCGGAGCGCAACTGGTCTGACTTTGATCCCCGCTTCGATATCGCGAAAAATCCCAACGAATTTAATCGCCACGGCTGGATTGTCGAGATCGATCCCTTTGATCCTCACGCCGTGCCGGTCAAACGTACCGCGCTGGGCCGCTTTAAGCACGAGAACGCGGCTGTGACGGTCGCGAAAACCGGGCAACTGGTGGTTTACATGGGCGACGATGAGCGCGGCGAATATATCTATAAATATGTCTCCGACGACAAAGTCATCCCGGATGATGCCAAAGCCAGTCAGGGATTGCTGGATAAAGGCACGCTCTATGTGGCGCAGTTCAACGGCGATGCGCAGGGTACACCGCTGAAAGGCACCGGGCGCTGGCTGCCACTGAAGTGGGGTGAAAATGGACTCACCCCGGAAAAGGGGTTTAACAGCCAGGCAGATGTCCTGATCAATGCGCGTGCTGCGGCCGACGTGGTTAACGCCACGCGGATGGACCGGCCCGAGTGGATTGCCGTTAACCCGCACGATGGCCGTGCCTATTGCACGCTGACCAACAACAATAAGCGCGGCAATGAGGGCATGCCGGTCAATGCGGCGAATCCGCGGCCCAAAAATATCTACGGTCAGATTATCCGCTGGGATGAGAAGGGCGATGCTACGGCACAGACCTTTGAGTGGGATATCTATGCGTTGTGCGGCAACCCGATAGCGCATCCCGAGGGGATCTATCGCGGCACACCTAATATCACGGCGGAGAACACCTTCAACAGTCCGGATGGCCTGGGATTTGATGCGCAGGGGCGCTTGTGGATCCTGACCGATGGCAAGTACAGTAACAAAGAGGATTATCAGGGGCAGGGGAATAATCAGATGCTGGTGGGGGATCCTGGCAGTGGGGAGATCCGCCGGTTTATGGTCGGCCCCAAATCGTGCGAGCTTACCGGTATTACCTTCACGCCCGACTACAAAACGCTATTCGTGAATGTGCAGCATCCCGGTGAAGAGGGTGACTCACACTTCCCCAATAACAGCCCGCGTCCACGCTCGTCGGTGATCATGATCACCCGCGAAGATGGCGGCATTATCGGTGCATAAAACAGGATGCTGGCCTGACTGGCCAGCATCGCCGTTATAAGGCAGGCGGTGCCAGACTGTCGCTGGAGTCGAGCGCTTTCTCGCGGTTAGAGGGCTGAACCACATAGCGCTGCTCTTCCCAATGCAGCAGGGTCAGCGCGCCGCCCCAGCAGCAGCCGGTATCCAGTCCGATAATCCCCTCTGGCGTACCTTTGCCTTCCAGTGAAGCCCAGTGACCAAACACGATGGTGTAGTCACGTGCGACCGGTCCCTCAATGTTAAACCAGGGTTTCAGCGGCGGAAGGGCGGATTCAGGGGCATCTTTACAGATCATGTCCAGCTGGCCGTTGGGGAAGCAGTAACGCATACGGGTAAAGGCATTGGTGCTGAAGCGCAGACGCGCCAGGCCAGTCAGATCTTCACTCCAGTTGTTCGGCATGTCGCCATACATGGCATCCAGGAACAGCGGATAGCTGTCGCTGGCGAGCACCGCTTCAACTTCACGTGCACACTTTTTCGCAGTCTCAATATCCCACTGCGGCGTGATACCGGCGTGGCCCATCACCAGTTTTTTCTCTTCATCAACCTGTAACAGCGGCTGGCGGCGCAGCCAGTTGATCAGCTCGTCTGCATCGTCCGCTTCCAGCAGGGTGGTGAGACGATCTTTAGGCTTGTTACGGCTGATCCCGGCATAGACTGCCAGCAGATGTAAATCGTGGTTGCCCAGCACCAGGCGCACGGCGTCGCCCAGTGACTTCACATAGCGCAGGACCTCCAGTGAGCCAGGACCGCGCGCCACCAGGTCGCCGGTCAGCCACAGCGTATCCTGCTCGGGATTGAAATCGACCTGCTGCAGCAAGGCACGTAATTCATCGTAGCAACCATGGACGTCGCCAATCAGGTATGTGCTCATAACGTTTTATCCATCGGGAATGTGCCCGACGTATCGGGCAAAAGGCGTGAAAATCAGTGAATGTGGGTCTGAATGGCGAGGCGGAACACCGGGATCTCGACGTGGAAGGTATCGCCCTGATCGTCGACCATCACGTAATGTCCCTGCATGGTGCCCATCGGCGTTTCGATCACCGCACCGCTGGTGTACTGAAATTCATTACCAGGCGCAATAAACGGCTGTTCACCGACCACGCCTTCGCCCTGAACTTCCGTTTCGCGGCCGTTACCGTTGGTAATCAGCCAGTAACGTCCCAGCAGTTGCACAGCGGAACGGCCCAGATTGCGTATCGTAATGGTATAGGCGAAGACGTAGCGATCCTCATCCGGTGAGGATTGTGAGGCAACGTACTGGCTTTGCACATGGACGGAGACGCGGGCCGTTTCACTCATGACTTACTCCTGCGATTTTCCCTGATGATTAGCCAGCCAGTTTGCCAGCTGACAATATTGCGCGACAGAGACGTTCTCGGCACGCAGGGTTGGATCTATGGATAACTCTTCCAGTGCACCGGCAGCCACCATGTGGCTCAGGCTGTTGCGCAATGTTTTACGGCGCTGACCAAAGGCTTCTGTCGTGATACGGCTCAGGATACGCACGTCGCTGACCGGATGCGGCGGCTCGGCAAAGGGCACCAGACGCACTACGGCCGAGTCCACTTTCGGTGGCGGCGTGAAGGCGTGTGGCGGCACTTCCAGCACAGGAATAACCTGGCAGTAATATTGCGCCATCACCGTCAGACGGCCATATGCTTTACTGCCCGGACCGGCAACCAGACGGTTGACCACCTCTTTCTGCAGCATGAAGTGCATATCTTTGATCGAACCAGTATAGCTGAAAAGGTGGAACATCAGCGGGGTCGAAATATTGTAAGGCAGGTTACCAAATACCCGCAGCGGCTGGCCTCTCTCCTGCGCCAGCGCGGCGAAGTCGAAGGTCATGGCATCCTGCTGGAAGATGGTCAGTTTCGGGCCAAGGAACGGATGCGTTTGCAGACGCGCCGCGAGATCGCGGTCCAGCTCCACCACCGTTAAGCTATCGAGGCGTTCGCCCACCGGCTCGGTTAAGGCACCGAGGCCAGGGCCGATCTCCACCAGCGCTTCATCGCGCTGGGGATGAATGGCGGAGACAATGCTGTCGATAATGTACTGATCGTTCAGGAAGTTCTGCCCGAAACGTTTACGGGCGTAGTGCCCCTGATGGACGCGATTATTCATTACTGCTCTTGATCATAGTGATGGCGAGGTTAAGCGCCGTGATAAAGCTGCCCGGTTCCGCCTGACCCAGCCCGGCGAGTTCAAGCGCGGTGCCGTGGTCAACGGAGATCCGGATAAAGGGCAGGCCCAGGGTAATATTTACCGCGCGGCCAAACCCCTGAAACTTCAGTACCGGCAGGCCCTGGTCGTGATACATCGCCAGCACCGCATCGGCATGTTGCAGATATTTAGGCTGGAACAGCGTATCCGCAGGCAGTGGGCCGGTCAGTTTAATGCCCTGCTGACGCAGTTCATTGAGTGCCGGCGTGATGGTGTCGATCTCTTCACGTCCCATATGGCCGCTTTCACCCGCATGAGGGTTAAGACCACAGACGTAAATATGCGGCTCGGCAATGGCAAATTTCTGCTGCAGATCGCGATGCAGAATCGTGATCACTTCATGCAGACAGTCGCGGGTTACCGCAGCGGGGACATCTTTCAGCGGCAGATGCGTAGTCGCCAGTGCGACGCGCAACGCTTCTGTCGCCAGCATCATGACTACGCGATGGCCACCTGCGCGATCGGCGAAGAATTCGGTATGGCCGGTGAAGGCAATACCGGCATCATTAATAACACCTTTATGTACCGGGCCGGTTATCAGGGCAGCAAATTCACCGTCGAGACAACCGTCACAGGCGCGTGCCAGCGTAGCCAATACATAGTCGCTGTTGGCGACGCAGAGCTCGCCGGGCGTGACCGTCTCTGCCGTTTCAACAGGCAGGATAGTCAGTGTACCCGCCTGCTGTGGCAATGCTGCCACGCCAGGCTGATAGGGACGCAGGGTCAGCGGTAAACCGAGTTTTGCCGCACGCTGCTGCAACAGGGCAGGTGAGGCGCAGACGACCAGTTCAACCGGCCACGACTGCTGGGCCAGCTGAACGGTAAGATCGGGACCAATCCCGGCAGGTTCGCCGGGGGTGATCACTACACGGGCGTTACTGCGCATTGCCATCCAGAATCTTCACGTAGGCACTGGCGCGTTGTTCCTGCATCCAGGTCTGTGCTTCTTCTGCGAACTTACGGTTAAACAGCATACGGTAAGCACGCTCTTTCTGGGCTGCATCGGTTTTATCCACCTGACGGGTATCCAGCAACTGAATCAGATGCCAGCCGAAAGAGGAGTGGACCGGCTGACTCGTCTGACCTTTCTTCAGGCGCAGCAGTGCGTCACGAAACGCCGGATCAAAGACTTCCGGAGAGGTCCAGCCGAGATCGCCACCCTGGTTCGCCGAACCCGGATCATCAGAGTACTGTTTGGCCGCCGCGGCGAAAGTGGTTTTGCCGCTGCGGATGTCAGCTGCGATCTGTTCCAGCTGCGCGCGTGCCTGTTCATCCGTTAGAATCGGCGATGGCTTCAGCAGAATGTGACGCGAATGCACTTCGGTGACAGAGACATTTTTGCTCTCGCCACGCAGGTCGTTCACTTTCAGGATATGGAAACCGACACCTGAGCGAACGGGGCCGACAATATCGCCTTTTTTCGCGGTCGCCAGCGCCTGCGCAAACAGGGTTGGTAACTCTTCGATTTTACCCCAGCCCATATTGCCGCCTTTCAGCGCCTGAGAGTCAGCAGAGTAGGTTACGGCCATCTTGCCGAAGTCAGCGCCATTTTTCAGCTCGCCAACCAGCTGTTTCGCCAGCGTTTCCTGCTCATCAACCTGCTGCTGTGTCGGGTTTTCCGGCAGCGGCAGCAGAATATGGCTGACGTTCAGTTCGGTGCCCTGACTGTTCTGAGAGCCGATCTGAGCAGCCAGCGTATCGACTTCCTGCGGCAGAATGGTGACGCGACGACGCACTTCGTTATTGCGCACTTCAGCAATGGTCATCTCTTTACGGATCTGAGAACGATAAACGCTGTAGTTCATGCCGTCATAAGCCAGACGGCTGCGCAGCTGATCAAGGCTCATGCGGTTCTGCGCAGCGATGTTCTGAATCGCCTGGTCCAGTTGCTCGTCGCTGATCTGGATCCCTGCTTTTTCACCCATCTGCAGAATGATGTTGTCCATGATCTGACGTTCCAGAATCTGATGGCGCAACGTTTTATCATCCGGCAACTGCTGGCCTGCCTGCTGGGCCTGAGATTTAACCGTGCCCATCATGCCGTCCACGTCACTCTCAAGAACCACGCCGTTATTGACCACGGCTGCAACTTTATCAACGACTTGTGGTGCTGCGAACGCGGTGTTGGCACTGATTGCCACACCAAGAATCAGCATTCTCCAGTTCTTCATACTTTATCCATTGTTGGTTCCGCACTGCGGGATTGCCTGTCAAACATCACAACATCAGAAAGCGGGCTGGTAAGGAATAATGCCCTGACGCAGCATATCGTTGGTGCCTAAGCCATAGTTAGGACTCAGGCCACGCAGCTCAATGTTGAATGAGATTTGGTTGTCATATTTACTGTCGTTGTTTTCCCAGCCGTTAATTTTGCGTTCGTAACCGACCCGGATCGCGTAACAGCATGAGCTGTATTGCAGTCCAACCAGTTGCGACGCCGGACGCGTGTTGCGGGTATCGTAGTAGTAAGCACCTACCACGGACCATGCATCCGCAATCGGCCAGCTTGCCGTAGTGCCCACCTGTGAAATCCCGTTTTTGTAGATAGGATTTGTCACCAGCGCACTGTTATTCAGCGCCGTTGCCACATATTCCGGGCTGCTGTAACGGTAGCTCAGCTGTACCATGCGGTCGGCATCACGACGGTATTCCAGTACGGTATTGCCCTGGGAGACGTTGTCGAGTTTGGTGTCATATTGCAGTCCACCTCTGACGCCCCAGCGATCGCTGATTTTCCAGTATGTATCACCAGCCCAAATCAGGCTGCCGGTATCATCTTCTTTACTGGTTTGATTCACACCAGTACGAGAAGGGGTAAACGAGTAGATTTGACCCACAGAAACGTTAAAACGTTCAACAAGATCGGTATCATAAATACGCGAGGTGACACCGGTAGCCACTTCATTGGCTGACGCGATGCGATCCAGCCCGCTATAAGTACGGTCGCGGAACAGACCGGTGTAGTCGGTTTGCAGCAATGTTGAGTCGTAGGGATAGATGTTGCTCTGATTACGATACGGGATATACAGGTACTGCACGCGCGGTTCCAGCGTCTGGGTATAGCCCGCAGCAGAGTTCATATCGCGGTCAAACACCAGCCGTCCATCCACTTTAAACTGCGGCAGGGTACGGTTGACCGATTCATCCAGTTCGCCGCTCTTATCACCCCTGAGGCCATTGGCTGCGTTGTTATAGTAATCAACGTCAGTCTGCTGATAGTGGGTCGCCAGGAACTTCGCTTCGGTATCCAGACTGGCCCAGCCGTTTGACAGCGGCAGGTTCAGCGTCGGCTCAATGTGCAAACGGGTCGCTTCAGGATAGCGATCGCTGACGTTGGTAAATTTCACCGCCTGAGCATAGATCCGGCCATCAAACGGGCCAATATCGTTCTGATAGAGATTAACGTCCAGCTGCGGCATCGCGCGGTAGACGTTATTGCTGCTGTTATTGCCGAATACCTGGAAATCTTTGGTGGAGAGCGTGGCGTCCCAGTTAGTGTCGGCATAGCCAATGCTGAATTTCTGCGTGGCGTAGTTGTCAGTCGAGCTGTAGTACTTCGAGTCGAGATCGTTGAAGTAATATTTGTCGCTGACCTTGGTGTAGTCCGCGCTGAAACGCCAGTGCTGGTCATAAACACCCGCATGACGCCAGTAGAAGAGCCAGCGATCGGAGCTGTCATTTTCGGCGATGCCGCGCAGCGCTTTGTCGTTGTCGTACTGTTTATCGGAGCCGAGGTAGTCGAATTCCATCAGACCGGCACCCAGCGTGGTCAGATAACGGAATTCATTTTCAAACTTCATGCCGCGCTTACTGATGTAGTGCGGCGTGATGGTCGCATCGGCCTGCGGCGCGATGTTCCAGTAATAGGGCAGAATGAACTCGAAGCCATTATTACTGCCATATTTTGCGTTCGGGATCAGGAAACCGGACCGGCGACGATCGCCAATCGGTAACTGCAGGTAGGGGCTGTAGAACACCGGAACGGAACCGAGCTTAAAGCGGGCGTTCCAGATCTCCGCCACTTCTTCTTCACGGTCCTGGATCACTTCTGAACCCACAACGCTCCAGCTGTTGGAGCCAGGCAGACAGGAAGTAAAGGAGCCATTTTCCAGAATCGTGTAGCGGTTATCGCCGCGCAGCTTCATCTGATCGGCGGTGCCGCGTCCCTGACGATCCACCATCTGGTACTGACCATTCCAGACGTTGGTATCTTTGGTGTTGAGGTTTGACCAGGCTTTAGGACCTTTCAGGATGACCTGGTTGTCATCGTAGTGCACATTACCCAGGGCATCGACGGTACGCACTGGCGCAGTCTGGCCATCCTGCTGACGCTGATGAAGCTGAACCTCATCCGCCTGCATACGGCTGTTGCCCTGCTCAATGTTTACATTGCCGGTGAAGACCGCATCATCGGGATAGTTCCCTTTCGCGGCATCAGAGTGAATAGTGACAGGCAGCTGGTTCGTATTACCGTTCACCAGCGGGCGGTTGTAACTCGGCACGCCTAACATACACTGCGACATCAAATCGTCGGCAAAGGCTTGCTGGCTAATGGCTGCGCCGATCAGTGTGGCCAGCAGAGTAGGTATATGTTTTTTCATACGCGGTATCGAGAATTCCATGAAAACTGGCATCATGCCGACAATCGGGTCAGAGACTAACTTACTGCCCGGCGTTGCGCCAGTGTTAATCCTGGTCTGTCAGCGTTGCCGTTAGGCGCTGAGATAAATGACAGGTATGATAATGCAATTTTCAGCCGCAAGCATGGCGAATTGAGGAGTTTATGCGCTACTGGGGAAAAGTTATGGGTCTGGCGGTGGGATTACTTTCCGGCGCAGGCTTCTGGGGTATTGTGATCGGTTTGATCATTGGTCATATGATTGACAAAGTACGCGGCGCGCAAGGCAAGGCTTACTTCTCAAATAATCAGACCCGACAGACGCTGTTTTTCAGCACCACCTTTCAGGTGATGGGCCATCTGACCAAGTCAAAAGGGCGCGTCACGGAAGCGGATATTCAGATTGCTTCACTGTTAATGGAACGGATGCAGCTGCACGGCGACTCCCGCAGTGCAGCCCAGCGTGCGTTCCGCGAAGGCAAGCAGGCGGATTACCCGTTACGCAGTAAATTGCGTGAACTGCGCAGCGCCTGTTTTGGCCGGTTCGATCTGATTCGGATGTTCCTGGAGATCCAGATTCAGGCCGCCTTTGCCGACGGCTCACTGCATCCCAACGAGCGTCAGGTGCTCTATGTGATTGCTGAAGAGCTGGGCATTTCACGGGTCCAGTTCGATCAGTTCCTGCGCATGATGGAGGGTGGCCAGCAGTTTGGCGGTGGTCAGCGCAGTTCGGGCGGTTTCCAGCAGGCGCAACGCGGCCCAACGCTGGAAGATGCCTGTAGCGTGCTGGGTGTGAAGAGCAGCGATGACGCCACCACGATCAAACGCGCTTACCGTAAACTCATGAGCGAGCATCATCCTGACAAGCTGGTGGCGAAAGGGCTGCCGCCAGAGATGATGGAGATGGCGAAGCAGAAAGCGCAGGAAATTCAGGCAGCGTACGATCTGATTCGCAAAGAGAAAGGCTTTAAGTAATCACTGTGACGCCTGGCCTCTTCTGCAACAGAGGAGGCCACGGTGACAGGCAGTCGACTTCAAAAATCGGCGGGCTGACGAAACGTCATGGCATTACCAAATGCCGGATGGGTAATGGTCAGTGACTCCGCATGCAGCAGCAAACGGGCTGCCATCACTTTGGCCTCCGGGTGCGCATAGAAGTTATCCCCCAGAATCGGATGGCCCAGCGCCAGCATATGTACCCGCAGCTGGTGTGAACGGCCGGTAATCGGCTTCAGCGACACGCGCGCACTGTTATCCGCACGATATTCCAGCACCTGATACTCCGTCTGCGCGGCTTTGCCGGTCTCGAAGCAGACCATCTGCTTTGGACGATTTGGCCAGTCACAAATCAGCGGCAGATCAACCAGTCCCTCTTCCTTTTCAGGATGCCCCCAGATACAGGCCACGTAGGTCTTGGACGGCTCCCGTTCGCGGAACTGGCGTTTCAGCTCGCGTTCCGCCGCTTTGGTCAGCGCCACCACCATTACGCCGCTGGTCGCCATATCCAGCCGGTGAACAGATTCTGCCTGCGGGAAATCACGCTGTATCCGCGTCATCACGCTATCTTTATGCTCATCCAGACGACCGGGTACCGAGAGCAGACCGCTGGGTTTGTTCACCACCATGATATGCGCATCCTGATAAAGGATGTGCAGCCAGGGTTCACGCGGTGGATTGTAAGGTTCCATGGGGCTTTCCAAAAATAAGGGGCCATGCGGCCCCTGAGCTTACTGGTGTGTCACCACAATCAGGCGCAGCGCGTCGAGACGCCAGTTAGCCTGATCGAGACTTTCCAGCACCTGTTCGCGATTGCTTTCCAGTGCCTCGACTTCATCGTCGCGGATGTTCGGGTTGACGGCTTTCAGCGCGTTAAGACGCGAAAGCTCAGCACCCAGCTTCTCGTTCGCTTCAGCACGTGCCGCATCAATCACCGCACGCGCTTCGCTGACCACACTCTCTTCGGCCTGTGTCAGAATCGCATGCACATCCTGCTGCACCGCATTCACCAGTTTACTGGCGGTATGACGGTTAACCGCATTCAGCTGACGGTTAAAGCTTTCGAACTCCACTTTGCCCGCCAGGTTGGTGCCTTTAGTATCCATCAGCAGACGGATTGGCGTTGGCGGCAGGAAGCGGGTCAGTTGCAGATGCTTCGGTGCCTGCGCTTCAACGACATAGATCAGCTCGACCAGCAGGGTCCCCACCGGCAGCGCCTTGTTCTTCAGCAGTGACAGTGCGCTGCTGCCGGTATCGCCTGACAGGATCAGATCCAGTCCGTTACGAATCAGCGGGTGTTCCCAGGTGATAAACTGGGTATCCTCGCGCGACAGCGCCTGATCGCGGTTAAAGGTGATGGTGCAGCCATCTTCCGGCAGGCCTGGGAAATCGGGCACCAGCATGTGGTCGGAAGGGGTCAGCACGATCAGGTTATCGCTGCGATCTTCCTGATTGATGCCGACGATATCAAACAGGTTGAGTGCGAAGTTCACCAGGCCAGTATCGTTATCCTGCTCGCTGATGGCATTGGCCAGCAGCTGCGCTGATTCACCGCCGTTGGAGTTCAGCTCCAGCAGGCGATCGCGACCCTGTTCCAGCTGCGATTTCAGCGCGTCGTGCTGTTTACGGCAGTCAGTGATAAACGCATCGAAGCCTTCATTGTTCTCCGGCGCGGCCAGATAGCCGATCAGCTGCGAATGGACGCTGTCATAGATGGTACGGCCGGTCGGGCAGGTGTGCTCGAACGCGTCCAGCCCTTCGTGATACCAGCGCAGCAGCACCGCCTGTGCGGTCTGCTCCAGCCACGGCACCAGAATCTGAATATCGTGCGCCTGACCGATACGATCCAGACGACCGATACGCTGCTCCAGCAGGTCCGGGTTAAACGGCAGGTCGAACATCACCAGACGGCTGGCAAACTGGAAGTTACGGCCTTCAGAACCGATCTCGGAGCATAGCAGCACCTGCGCGCCGTTCTCTTCTGAGGCGAACCAGGCGGCAGCACGGTCACGTTCAATAATCGACAGACCTTCGTGGAACACCGCGGCGCGGATGCCTTCACGTTCACGCAGCACCTGCTCCAGCTGCAGCGCGGTGGCGGCTTTGGCGCAGATCACCAGCACTTTTTCTTTACGGTTGCTGGTGAGATAGCCCATCAGCCATTCGACGCGCGGATCGAAGTTCCACCAGGTGCCGCTGTCGCCTTCAAATTCCTGATAAATCTGCTCCGGATAGAGCAGGTCACGCGCCCGCTCCTCGGCGCTTTTGCGCGTACCCATAATGCCGGAGACTTTAATTGCCGTCTGATACTGCGCTGGCAGCGGCAGCCGGATCTGATGCAGCTCGCGTTTCGGAAAGCCTTTCACCCCATTACGGGTGTTTCGGAACAGCACGCGGCTGGTGCCGTGGCGGTCCATCAGCATGGCGATTAGCTCCTGACGCGCTTCCAGCTTGCCGTCACGATCGCTGTTGGCGACCTGCAGCAGCGGCTCAATGTCCTGTTCGCCGACCAAATCGTTGATCCGGTTCATCTCCTCCTGGGAGATCGCCTTGTCAGCCAGCAGCGCTGTAACCGCATCGGCAATCGGACGGAAATGCTGCTGCTCTTCAACAAAGGCAGCAAAATCATGGAAACGGTCCGGATCGAGCAGGCGCAGACGGGCAAAGTGACTCTCCATGCCGAGCTGTTCCGGCGTCGCCGTCAGCAGCAGCACCCCGGCCGTTTTCTCAGCCAGCTTTTCGATGACCTGATATTCACGGCTGGGTTCGCCTTCGGACCAGGCCAGGTGGTGCGCCTCATCCACCACCAGCAGATCCCATTCGGCATCGGCCAGCAGTTCAAGACGCTGTTTGTTACGGCGAACAAAGTCGAGCGAACAGATGATCAGCTGTTCCGTTTCAAACGGGTTATCGCTGTCGTGCTGCGCTTCGGTGTAGCGATCGTCATCAAACAGCGCAAAGCGCAGGTTGAAGCGGCGCAGCATTTCAACCAGCCACTGGTGCTGTAAGGTTTCAGGCACCACGATCAGGACACGCTCAGCACGACCCGCCAGCAGCTGCTGCTGGATGATCATCCCGGCTTCAATGGTTTTACCCAGGCCCACTTCATCGGCCAGCAGCACGCGCGGTGCATGGCGACGGCCGACATCGTGGGCGATATGCAACTGGTGAGGGATCAGGTTAGTGCGCATACCGCGTAAGCCGCTGACAGGCAGGCGATATTGCTCGCTCTGGTATTTACGGGCGCGGAAGCGCAGGGCGAAACGATCCATCCGGTCGAGCTGGCCAGCAAACAGACGATCCTGCGGCTTACTGAATACCAGCTTGCTGTCGAGCATCACTTCGCGCAGCATCACGTCGCTTTCTTCGGTATCCAGCCGGGTACCGATATAGGTCATCAGGTCATTTTCGTTGCGTACTTCATCGACGCGCATCTGCCAGCCTTCGTGGCTGGTGATGGTATCACCCGGATTAAAGATGACGCGGGTAACCGGCGAATCGTTGCGGGCGTAGAGGCGGTTTTCCCCCGTGGCCGGAAACAGCAGGGTGATCATGCGGGTATCGATCGCCACCACGGTGCCCAGTCCCAGTTCACTTTCCGTATCACTAATCCAGCGCTGACCTAATGTAAAAACCATATTTTTTTTGCTCAAATTTTAACGTTTTTAGAGGTGTTCCCAAAGCTCAGGCAATAGCGTTACCGCCAGACAAACAAGGCCTGGAGCGGGAGTAAGAGCGGTGAGTTTCAGGAAGGGCGCTATGGTACTGGATGGCAGGGCGTTCGTCACCTGTCAAAAAAGCCCCAGTTGCCCGGTAATCAGTGTAGCAAAATCCCCACCCACAAAGGGCAGAATGCCCTCTGCGACCGGCTGAAGTTGCTTCGTCACATAGTGGTCATAGTCCAGCGGCGTGCTACGCGCCTCCAGTGGCTCCGGGCCTGCCGTCGCCATAACGTAACGAATACGGCCACCTTTCTGGTACTGCAATGGCCGGTTTAATTTACGATTCTGCTCATCGGCCAGCCGGGCGGCACGTACGTGTGGAGGCACGTTTCGTTCATATTCATTCAGCGGCCGCCGCAGACGCTTTTTGTAGATCAGCTGATCGTCGAGTTCACCCGCCAGCAACTGCGCGACGGTCATGCGGATGTAGTCCTGCCATGGCTCACGGTGAAAAATACGATGGTAGAGCTGCTGCTGAAACTGTTTGGCCAGCGGCGTCCAGTCGGTTCGTACCGACTCCAGTCCCTTGAAGACCATGCGCTCACCGGCAGCGTCACGAATCAGTCCGGCGTAGCGTTTCTTGCTGCCCTGTTCCGCGCCGCGAATGGTCGGCATCAGGAAGCGGCAGAAGTGGCTTTCATACTCCAGTTCCAGCGCGCTGGTCAGTCCCTGAGTCTGCTGGAGGTGGTCACGCCACCAGGCATTCACTTTCTGCACCAGCTGCTGCCCGATTGCGGCGGCCTGCTCTTCGCTGTGAGCGGACTTCAGCCAGACAAAGGTGGAGTCGGTATCGCCATAGATAACGTCATAGCCCTCTGCCTCAATCAGTGCGCGGGTCTGCTGCATGATGGCGTGACCGCGCAGGGTAATCGAGGAGGCCAGACGCGGATCGAAGAAGCGGCAGGCGCTGGTTCCCAGCACGCCATAAAAGGCGTTCATGATGATCTTCAACGCCTGGGACAATGGCTGATTGTTCTGCTTTTTCGCCGCTTCACGACCCAGCCAGATCTGCTCAACAATTGCAGGCAGGCAGTGGGTATGCCGTGAGAAACGCGCTTCGCGGAAACCTTCGACTGAATCGGCATCATCCGGATGAGCCAGACCCTCTACCAGACCCACCGGGTCGATCAGGAAGGTGCGGATAATCGACGGATAGAGGCTTTTGTAATCCAGTACCAGTACCGAGTCATACAGGCCGGGGCGCGAATCCATCACATAGCCGCCCGGACTGGCTTCCGGGGCGACATCGCCCATGTTGGGGGCGACAAAACCGGCACGATGCATCCGCGGGATATAGAGGTGACCAAAAGCCGCCACCGAACCGCCGTGGCGATCGACGGCCAGGCCATTTACCGCCGCACGTTCCAGCAGAAACGGCATAATCGCCGTCTTATGAAAAATGCGCGTCACGAGTTCGCAGTCTTTCAGGTTATAACGTGCCAGCGCCGGTTTATCGTTGGCGAAGCGCCAGTTGATCTCCTCCATGCGCTGCCAGGGGTTATCGATCGCTTTCCCTTCACCCAGCAGCTGCTGTGATACCGACTCCAGGCTGAACGACGGAAAATCCCAGAACGCCGATTTCAGTGCATCGATGCCATCGATAATTAACCGGCCGCTGGCCTGCGCGAAAAAAACGCCCGGTTTGAAGCCATGTTCCCGCCACTCCAGCGCCATCTGCTGGCGGCCAAGACGCAGCGGAATGCCGTAGCGGTCGGCATGCTTCTGCAGCACCCGCAGGTCAAACTGCACCACGTTCCAGCCAATCAATACGTCCGGGTCATGCTCTGCAAACCACTGGTTCAGCGCGTCAAGCAGCTGCGGGCGGCTATCGAGATAGATCAGCTCAAAATCCAGCGTGCTGGCATCACCGTTTGGCGGGCCGAGCATAAAGACCTGGCGCTGACCGCACCCCTCCAGCCCGATGCAGTAAAGCTCGCCGTGCTGCGTGGTTTCAATATCCAGTGAGACCCATTTCAGCGGCGGGCGATAGTCGGGATGAGGTTTGAGCCGCGCATTAACCACGCTGTCGCCGCGCTGCTCGCCGTCAAACCAGACCGGTGCGGTAATAAAACGCTCCATCAGGTAGCGCTCCGGCGGACGGATATCTGCCTCGTAGACCGGAATGCCCTGCTCGCGCAGCCGCTTTTCGATGCGCTGTAGCTGACGGTTCTGCGGGCAGTAGAGGCCAAAAACCGGGCGGCGGCGGAAATCTTTCAGCGCCAGCGACTGAATCCGAAACTGACGCTCATCTTTGAGTAATTCGCTGACCTGCGCCTGAAATTCTTCAGGAATAAACGCGACAGACTCCTGCACCGGCAGCACCACACGCTGCGCGCCGGCATCGGTGGCAAGCCAGAGGATAATTTCGGTGCCATGCGGGCTGTCGCGCCAGTGGCGGGTGAGCAGAAAACCTGCGCGGGGCATATTCAGATGTTCTCCGGACTCAGCAATTCAGGGGTGAGAAAACCGCGTAAGTATACCATGGATATTTATACAGTTCCCGTTACTGAGTTTTGTCAACATTGTCCTACAATTCTTGCCTTGACGCTGTGTGGCTGGCTCTGGACAATCCAGCATTCTGCTTTTACTAAGGACGACTATGGAAGCCTGGATTCAACAACTGATTACGCAGTCTCTGGAGTGGGCGCTGTTTGCCGTTGCGCTGGTGACATTTCTGGAGTCGCTGGCGCTGGTCGGGCTGTTGCTGCCAGGTACGGTAATGATGGCCAGTCTGGGCGCGCTGATCGGCAGTGGCGAACTTGGCCTTTATCCTGCCTGGGCTGCGGGCTTTGCCGGCTGCCTGATCGGTGACTGGGTCTCCTACGGCATTGGCTGGAAATTCCAGGGGCCGCTGCATCGCTGGAAGTATCTGCAAAAATATAAAGGCCTGCTGGATAAAACCGAGCACGCCCTGCATCAGCACAGCATGTTTACGATTCTTGTCGGGCGATTTGTCGGCCCGACGCGTCCGCTGATCCCGCTGGCGGCCGGTATGCTGGAGCTGCCGGTGCGTAAATTTCTGCCACCGAACCTTATTGGCTGCATTCTCTGGCCGCCGCTCTATCTGCTGCCCGGTATTCTGGCAGGAGTGGCAATTGACGTGCCAAAAGCGGCGCAGGGGGGCAGCTTTAAATGGCTGTTACTCGGCGCAGCGCTGCTGATCTGGCTTGGCGGCTGGTTAGGCTGGCGCTGGTGGCGCAGCGGCAAAAGCCGCGACTGGGCCACGGCCTGGCTGCCGCCTGAGCGTTTGCGCTGGGCAGGACCGCTGGGGCTGGTGATCGCCGTGGCGGCGTTCGTCGGCATTCAGTTCCATCCGATGATGCCGGTTTTCCGGCATCTGCTGTGGCAGGTTTTCATCGCCTGATGCTTAACGACGCGGGATGCCGAGCACCTCGGCCTCCCGCGTATCGCCCGATAGCAGCTGTCGGGTCTCCCCATCCCAGTACACCCGTCCATCCACAATCACCACGCTGCGTGGCGCAATCTGCTGTGCATCTTCCAGACTGTGCGACACCATCAGCAGCGTGATGCTGCGCGCTTCGCACACTGAACGCACCAGTTGCAGCATCTCGCCACGCAGCGCCGGATCCAGCGCAGAAAAAGGCTCATCCAGCAGCAGCACCGGACGATCACGCAGCAGACAACGTGCCAGTGCCACGCGCTGTCGCTGTCCGCCCGACAGTTCGCCCGGCAGACGGGTCAGCAGATCGCCTAATCCCACCTGCTCGGCGAGCACCATCAGTTGCTGACGCTGCTTAGCGCTGAGTTTTAATCCCGGATGCAGTCCCAGCGCCATATTCTGCTGCACGCTGAGGTGCGGAAACAGGTTGTTCTCCTGAAACAGCATGGAAACCGGCCGTCTGGCCGGGACGCTGTGAGTGTGCGCCTGGCCGTCAATGATCAGAGTACCCTGTTTCACCGGAAGGAAACCGGCGATCAGGCTCAGCAGCGTGCTTTTACCGGCTCCGCTGGGTCCGAGGATCGCGATGCGCTCGCCGCGTGTGGCACTGAGGCTGAAGCGCATCGGCAGATGCTGATAAAGGTAAGTGAGGTTATCAAGTGTCAGCATGGCGGCCTGGTAATTTTTCCATTAGCGTGAACAGCAATAAGCAGAGCAGCAGCAACAGCAGGGCAGTGACCGCGCCATCTGCGCCGCGATAGGCACCAATCTGCTGATAAAGGTAGAACGGCAGCGTGCGGAAGTCGGCGCTGCCAAACAGCGCCACCACGCCAAAATCACCAATCGACAGCACGCAGGCAAAGGCCAGTGCCTGAGCCAGCGGACGCTTCAGCGCCCGCAGCTCAATCAGCCGCAGACGGTTCCAGCCGTGGATATCCAGAGAATCGCAGAGTCTGCCATAGCGCTCTGCGACATCCCGCATCGGATTTTCCAGCACTTTCAGCGCATAGGGAATAGCGATTAGCGCATTGGTAAAGATCACCAGCCCGTCGGCCGACTCGGGCAGGCCGATGGTGGCGTTGAACAACAGGAAAAAGCCGGTGGCGAGCACAATGCCTGGCATCGCCAGTATCAGCATGCCGCTGGTGTCGATCAACTGTGCCGCCGCCGGACGCTGACGCAGACGCAGTTCCCGACTGCTCCACAGCAGCATCATGGTCAGCACCACACAGATCAGACCGGCACCGATGGCGATGCGCAATGAAGTCAAAGTGGCCTGCCATAGTGCAGGCTGTGCCAGCGCGCCTCGCACTCCACCGTGCAGACCATCGACGATGACCGCCGCCAGCGGAGGCAGCAGCAGGATCAGCGCCAGCCCGATCAGCAGCGCATCCATCAGCTGTGCCGCACGGGAATCCTGCGGATCGCGCCAGCCGTTCAGCTGGCTGGTTCCCGCGGGAATCGCTTTGCTGAAGCGCTGGCTGAGTAGCACCAGCGTCAGACAGCAGCCGAGCTGGATCAGCGCCAGCAGCGCCGCACGTCCGGGATCGTAGTCATAACTCAGCGCCTGGAATATCGCCAGCTCAATGGTGGTGGCCTGCGGACCGCCGCCCAGCGACAGCACGGTGGCAAAGCTGGCGAAACAGAGCATAAAGATCAGCGCGCCGGTCGGCAGCAGCTGACGCCGCAGCCACGGCCACTCCAGCAGACGAAAATGGTGCCAGCCGCGCAGGTCGAGCTGTGCCGCCAGCTGACGCTGTTCCGCCGGGATGCTCTCCAGCGCCTGCAACATCAGGCGGGTCGCCAGCGGCAGGTTAAAGAAGACGTGCGCCAGCAAGATGCCCGACAGGCCATAGGGCGAGAAGTAATAACCGATGCCGAGCAGCTGGCACAGATACGCCAGCCAGCCATTGCTACCGTAGACGGTCAGCAGCCCAAACACCGCGACCAGTACCGGCAGCACCAGCGTCATGGCACACAGGCGCAGCAGCAGCTGGCGGCCTGGGAAACGACGTCGATAGAGCGCCCGCGCCAGCGGCACTGCAGGCAGCAGCGACAGCAGGGCGGAGAGCAGCGCCTGAGCGAAAGAGAACGCGATAACGTGATGCAGGTAGTCATCCTGCAGCACGCCACGTAAGTCCGTGTCCGGCGCGGCGCGCCATAGTGCGCCGAAGGCCAGAAACGCCACAAGTGTCAATAACGCTGTGGCGAGGGAACCGGGAATCAGCCAGCGCGGCATCAGCGGCTGACGGCGCGTTGCCACTGGCTAATCCAGCCCGAGCGCTGGCTGGCAACCTCTTCCGGCGAGAACTGCAGGGCGGTAGAAGGCACAGTAAGCGCCGCGAAACCGGCAGGCAGTGGCGTGTCGATCACCGGGTACATCCAGTTGCCGGTGGGGATGGTGCGCTGGAACGCAGGCGAAACCATAAACGTCATGAACTGCTGCGCCAGCGCTGGCTGTTTGCTGCTGGCTAACTGCGCGGCCACTTCAACCTGCAGATAGTGTCCTTCGGCAAAGGACGCGGCAGCGTAGTTCTCTTTCTTCTCTTCGATGATGTGATAAGCCGGTGAGGTGGTGTAGCTCAGCACCAGATCGCCTTCGCCCTTGAGGAACAGGCCATAGGCTTCACTCCAGCCCTTCGTCACCGTCACGGTTTTCTGCGCCAGCTTTTGCCAGGCCTGAGGAGCCTGATCGCCATAGACCTTCTGCATCCACAGCAGCAGACCTAAGCCGGGCGTGCTGGTGCGGGGATCTTCGTAGATCACCCGCCACTTCTCCGGACTGTCGACCAGCGCTTTCAGGCTTTCTGGCGGATTTTTCAGCCGGGTTTTATCATAGACAAAGGCGAAGTAGCCATAATCGAACGGCACGAAGGTGGTGTTGTGCCAGTCATCGGGCAGTTTTAATGTCGAGGTGTCGACCTGACTTTCGGCAAACAGGCCGGTTTTCTGCGCGGCCTGCACCAGATTGTTATCCAGCCCCAGCACCACATCCGCTTTACTGTTTTTGCCTTCCATGCGGACGCGGTTCAGCAGCGAGACGCCATCTTCCAGCGTGACGAATTTAAGCGCGCAGTTGCACTGGGCTTCAAAGGCTTTTTTAACCGCCGGGCCAGGGCCCCAGTCGGCGGAGAAGGAGTCGTAGGTGTAGACCGTGAGAACCGGCTTAGCCGCCAGAACGGGGGCGGAGAGTAACAGCAGCACCGGCAGAACTTTGTTTAACACTTTGCGCTCCTTCAGGAGAATAGGGGATGAGTCGCAAAGGATCTGAGCACAGAGGCCTCTCAAATCCCTACGTCGGTATTAACCGAATCAGGTTCGACGGGTCTCTCTCAGCGGCTTGCTTGTGGCAGGCCGCACCCCGTTGAGAACATCACATTCTAGTCATTTCAGCGCCAGGGCGAAAGCGTCACAGCGCCGGTGGCGCAAACCAGGCTGATTTAAAATCAAACCAGCCCAGGGTATTCATCCGCACACCGCGCATACTGCGCTGGCCTTCCAGCAGCAGCCAGTGGTGAAACAGCGGATGCAGACCGGCTTCTTCAACCAGCTGTTTGCTCCATTCGGCCAGCGGCAGGGTTTTCTCGCGCCAGCGGGCCGCATCGCCGTGCCAGTCGATCGGCAAACAGTGATGCAGTAGCGGAATCTCATAAAGCTGCGCGAACAGCGAATAATTCAGCGGCAGGGTGAAGTTTACGCTGCCCAGCCAGATATCACTTTCCGCGTCGCCCTGATACCAGCTTTCGTAGCTAATCTCACGGGTCTCCAGCGTGACGCCATGCGCTGCCAGCAGCGGACGCAGCGCATTAGCGATGCCTTCATGCTCCACGTGCTGGCTGTACCAGGTCAGCGTCAGGTGGGTTAAGCCGGGCGGTTTTTCCACTGGCGTCAGGTCGCGCCGGTGATGCCAGCGCGGCAGCAGGCCATACGCCGGAAACCAGTAACGCTGATAACCAACACCGGCATGATTGAGCAGAGCGATGGGGTTAAAGAGGTAACTGACCCAGCGCCGTACCGCCTCGTTGCGACCCTGCTCTGAACGCTGATCGAACAGCAGATAGTAGCAGCCCTCTTCAAGGCGGCTCTCCTCCTGAATCTCATCAATGCTGTCACCCTGCAGACGGACACCGGCATAGACCAGTTCATCGCTGATGTCGGGCAGTACCCAGATAGAGACATCGTCAATCAGGGCGCGAAACCCGAAGTAGTCATCAAACGCTTCGATCTTCAGCTGGCTCTCCTGATTGCGTATCACCCGGTAAGGACCCGTGCCAACCGGCTGGCGGGCAAAATCCCGCAGCGTCGGCCATTCGCGCGGCAGGATCATCGCACTGACGCTGCCCAGCAGCCAGGGTAAACCCTCGTCAGGCTGGCTTAAACGAATGTCCAGCGTCCAGGGGGCAGGTGAGTCAATCTGCTCTATATGGCAAAAGAGAGGATGGGAGCGCTGACGCTCCAGCGTGGCGAGCACATCCTCCATCTCCAGTTCTCTGCCGTGATGGAAGCGAATCGCCGGACGCACAAAGAAACGCCAGTGAAGCGGAGAGGTCTGCTGCCAGTGGTGTGCAATATCAGGCTCGATTTCCCCGTTTTCCTCATTTATCCGGGTCAGGCCATTAAAAATCTGGCGGGCAATATGCGTTTCCGAGCGCCGCAGTGCTGAACCGGGTAGCAGGTTAAGCAGCGGACGATAGTAGAGCACCCGCAGGATATGCTTGCCCTGGCGGAAACTGCGTCCCAGGTGCGCCCCAATCATCTGCCGCACCTGGTTTTTATCGCCCACCAGCTGGACCAGTTGATCGATGCGATCCTGTTCCAGCAGATCCTCAGCACGCTGCTGCTGCAACGCCAGGCCGGTATAGCAGAAGGAGAGCTGCGAACGTCTGCCGCGCCCGGCTTCCGCCTGCCAGATCAGCCAGCCAGCAGCCTGCATCCGGTTGAGCAGATTACGCATATGACGTCGGGAGCAATGCAGCAGATCAGCCAGTTCATTGAGGGTAATCTCCTGCGATTGCCCCTTGCAGCTCTGCCACAGGCGAATGAACTGCTGCTTCAGACGTGATGATGACATAAAAGGGGAACTCCTGGTAAAAAGCGCTCTGTTTTTTCTACCTCATTTTAAGAGCAAACTTTGCGCTATGGGAAGAGCGGGAGGCATTCAGCAATGAATGGCGTTCGACCCTCACTTCGCTGTTCAGTGGAGTGCTTTTCTGAGTAGGGTGCATTTACACCGCCAGCAGATGATCTCTGCTGGCTTTTTTCATGTTGCGCGGTATCGTCTACCCTTCTTTTTCCCCTCTGTTTGTTCTGAAAGGGATTTCGCTATGAAATCGCTGTTAACGCGGCAGCGCCGCATCAATCCGGTTTACCTCGCTTTTATGGTCGCCTCGTTCATGCTGGGTATCGCGGGCGCATTACAGGCACCGACGCTCAGCCTGTTTCTGACGCGCGAGGTGCAGGCGCGGCCCTTCTGGGTCGGGCTGTTTTTTACCATCAATGCGGTGGCCGGTATCGTGGTGAGTATGCTGGTGGCTAAGCGCTCAGACAGCGTCGGCGATCGTCGTCATATCATTCTCTTTTGCTGCCTGATGGCGCTGGTGAATGCGCTGCTGTTTGCCTTTACCCGCCACTATCTGACCCTGCTGACGCTGGGTGTGCTGCTGTCGGCGCTGGCCAGCGTCTCTATGCCTCAGCTGTTTGCGCTGGCGCGGGAGTATGCCGATCAGTCAGCGCGTGAAGCGGTGATGTTCAGTTCGGTGATGCGTGCGCAGCTGTCGCTGGCGTGGGTAATCGGGCCACCGCTGTCCTTCGCGCTGGCGCTGAACTACGGTTTTGTGACGCTGTTTATGGTGGCTGCCGCACTGTTTCTGATCTGTATCCTGCTGGTCTGGTTCACGCTGCCGTCTGTGCCACGCACGCAGCCGCTGATGCAAAGCGGCGGGCTACCGATAAGCGGCTGGCGCGATCGGGATGTGCGGTTGCTCTTCATCGCCTCCGTCGTGATGTGGACCTGCAACACGATGTATATCATCGATATGCCGCTCTATATCAGCACCACGCTGGGGCTGCCGGAGAAGCTGGCCGGTCTGCTGATGGGGACGGCGGCCGGGCTGGAGATTCCGGTGATGCTGCTGGCGGGACATTACGCGCGTCGCATCGGTAAGCGCAGGTTAATGCTGATTGCGGTAGCCGCCGGCGTCCTGTTTTATCTGGGGCTGGTGCTGTTCAATTCCCGCACCTCGCTGATGGTATTGCAGCTGTTTAACGCGGTATTTGTCGGGATTATTGCGGGTATCGGCATGCTGTGGTTCCAGGATCTGATGCCCGGGCGGCCCGGCGCGGCGACCACAATGTTCACTAACTCGATCTCGACCGGCATGATTCTGGCCGGGGTGATTCAGGGAACGCTGAGTGAGCGGCTGGGGCATGAGGCGGTTTACTGGCTGGCATTCGGGCTGGCGATTGTGGCGCTGGTGATGTCGGCGCGGGTGCGCGACGTATAAAAGAGAAGGGCGACCGGATGTCGCCCTTATTTGAAGTTACTCAAAAAATCTGGCCCAGCCATCTGTGATATCGAGCCTGCTCAGGGAACACGGTCAGATCGGAAAGTCGCTTAAGCCAATCCCTGGCCGCTCGGCCCGCGCCGTCCATGGCGCGGGACGCTTTCCTCCTCTGCCCGTGTTCCCTGCGCGTTAAACTTAATCGTTGCTGCCTGATTAGGCCTTCTTTAACGCAATCAGCGCAGGAATGCGGGCTGATTCTGCTCATACTGCGAAATAGACGCTTCATGCTGCAGCGTCAGACCGATGCTGTCGAGGCCGTTGATCATGCAGTGGCGGCGGAAGCTGTCGAGTTCAAACGGATAGACTTTATCGCCCGCCGTGACCGTCTGCGCTTCCAGATCGACCGTAAAGCTGATGCCTGGCTGAGCCGCAACCAGCCGGAACAGCTCATCCACTTCCTCTTCGCTTAATTTCACCGGCAGCAGTTGGTTGTTAAAGCTGTTACCGTAAAAGATATCCGCGAAGCTCGGCGCAATCACCACGTGGAAACCGAAATCGGTCAGCGCCCAGGGCGCATGCTCACGTGATGAGCCGCAGCCAAAGTTCTCGCGTGCCAGCAGGATGCTGGTGCCTTTGAACTCTGGCTTGTTCAGCACAAAGCCGGGCGTCGGCACCGTACCGGCGTCATCTTCAAAGCGCCAGTCATGGAACAGATGCTGACCGAAACCGGTGCGGGTGACCTTCTGCAAAAACTGCTTGGGAATGATCGCGTCCGTATCGACGTTCGCGGCATCCAGCGGCGCAACAATGCCGGTGTGCTGAGTAAATTTATTCGCCATGACTTAAGCTCCTGTCGTCAGTTCACGGATGTCGGCAAAGTGGCCGGTCACGGCAGCCGCCGCGGCCATCGCCGGGCTGACCAGATGGGTACGTCCACCACGGCCCTGACGACCTTCAAAGTTACGGTTGCTGGTTGAGGCACAGCGCTCGCCCGGATTCAGGCGGTCATTGTTCATCGCCAGACACATTGAGCAGCCTGGCAGACGCCATTCGAAGCCCGCCTCCAGGAAGATTTTATCCAGACCTTCCGCTTCAGCCTGCGCTTTTACCGGGCCGGAACCTGGCACCACCATCGCGACCACGCCAGGCGCGACTTTGCGGCCTTTGGCGATAGCGGCGGCGGCACGCAGATCTTCAATGCGCGAGTTGGTGCAGGAGCCGATAAACACTTTATCAATCGCAACATCGGTCAGTTTGATGCCTGGCTGCAGATTCATATACGCCAGCGCTTTTTCCGCGGAGGCGCGCTCAACCGGATCGGCGAATGAGGCCGGGTTCGGGATCACCTGATCAACGGCAATCACCTGACCCGGGTTGGTGCCCCAGGTGACCTGCGGTGCAATCTCTTCAGCATGCAGCGTCACTACCGCATCATACTTCGCGCCTTCATCTGACTTCAGGGTGCGCCAGTATTCAACGGCCTGCTCCCATTTCTCGCCCTGCGGTGAGAACTGACGACCTTTCAGGTAGTTGAAGGTAGTGTCATCCGGTGCCACCAGACCCGCTTTCGCACCCATCTCAATCGCCATGTTGCACAGGGTCATACGACCTTCCATGCTCAGCGCCTGAATCGCCGGGCCGCAGAACTCAACCACATAGCCGGTGCCGCCTGCGCTGCCGGTTTTACCGATGATCGCCAGCACGATATCTTTGGCGGTAATGCCGGTTGATGCCTGGCCCAGCACTTCAATCTTCATGGTTTTCGCCCGACCCTGTTTCAGAGTCTGAGTCGCAAACACATGCTCTACTTCGGAGGTGCCGATACCAAAGGCCAGTGAGCCAAACGCGCCGTGGGTGGCGGTGTGCGAGTCACCGCATACAATGGTCATGCCTGGCAGCGTCATACCCTGCTCAGGACCGATAACGTGGACGATGCCCTGGAATGGATGATTCAGGTCATACAGCTGTACGCCAAATTCTTCGCAGTTCTTCATCAGCTCCTGCATCTGAATCCGCGCCATCTCGCCCGACGCATTAATGTCTTTGGTCTGGGTAGAGACGTTGTGATCCATGGTGGCAAAGGTTTTGCCCGGCTGACGCACCTTGCGTCCGTGTGCGCGCAGACCATCAAAAGCCTGTGGCGAGGTGACTTCATGGATCAGGTGGCGATCGATATAGAGTAACGGCGTTTCGTTCGGCGCTTCGTGGACGACATGTGCATCAAATAACTTCTGGTATAAGGTTTTCATTTTTTTATTTTTCCTCGGCGATAAAGCGGGCAATGATGCTGCCCATCTCATCTGTGCTGACCGCAGGGCCATCACCGGCTAAATCTTTGGTACGGTAGCCCTGTTCCAGCGCACGGCTGATGGCGCGCTCGATACTGTCGGCAGCGGCATCGGCATTCAGGCTGTAACGCAGCAGTAATGACAGCGACAGAATCTGGGCGACCGGGTTAGCAATGTTCTGTCCGGCGATATCCGGTGCTGAACCACCCGCCGGTTCGAACAGGCCGAAGCCCGCTTCATTCAGGCTGGCGGACGGCAGCATACCCATTGAGCCAGTGATCATGGCGCACTCATCAGACAGAATGTCACCGAACAGGTTGGAGCAGAGCAGCACGTCAAACTGCGACGGGTCTTTGATCAGCTGCATGGTCGCGTTGTCGATATAGATGTGGCTCAACTGCACGTCCGGATACTCTTTCGCCACTTCATTAACGATTTCACGCCACATGACTGAAGTCTGCAGGACGTTGGCTTTGTCCACCGAGGTCACTTTATTGCGGCGTTTACGCGCAGACTCAAACGCGATACGGGCGATGCGCTCAATTTCGAAACGGTGATAGACCTCGGTATCAAAGGCACGCTCTTCCGGGCCGCTGCCTTCGCGTCCTTTCGGCTGACCAAAATAGATGCCGCCGGTCAGTTCACGCACGCACAGAATGTCGAAGCCTTTCGCGGCGATGTCGGCGCGCAGCGGGCAGAAGGCTTCCAATCCGCTATAGAGCGCCGCCGGACGCAGGTTACTGAACAGCTTAAAATGCTTGCGCAGCGGCAGCAGTGCACCGCGTTCCGGCTGTGATGCGGGGGGTAAATGCTCCCACTTCGGACCGCCAACGGAGCCAAACAGGATCGCGTCGGCCTGCTCGCAGCCTGCAACAGTTGCGGGCGGCAGGGGTTCGCCGTGCTGATCGATAGCAATGCCGCCGACCGCATATTCCTGGGTGGTAATCTGCATATCAAAGCGCTGACGAATGGCATCGAGCACTTTCATCGCCTGGGCCATCACTTCCGGACCGATACCGTCGCCGGGTAAAACTGCGATATGAGAGGAGGTGGACATAGTTATACAGTTTCCTTCTGATCTTTAAATTTGCGCTGCAATTCTTGTTCAACCTGACGGGCACGCCAGATATTGTTCAGGGCATTGACCATCGCTTTCGCAGAGGACTCGACAATATCGGTCGCGAGACCAATGCCGTGGAATTTACGGCCGTTGTAGCTCACAACGATATCGACCTGACCCAGCGCGTTTTCGCCGTGGCCTTTCGCGGTCAGCTTGTAGTTAACCAGCTCAGCGTCAAACTGCGTGATGCGGTTAATCGCCTGATAGACCGCATCAACCGGACCGTTACCGGTAGCGGCATCCGATTTAGCAACATCACCGCAGCCCAGGTTCACTGAGGCGGTAGCAGTCATGCTGGAACCGGTCTGGACGTTAAATTCGTGCAGCTGGAAGTGCTCCGGCTCTTCATTCTGTTTGTTGATGAAGGCCAGCGCTTCCAGGTCGTAATCGAAGACCTGACCTTTTTTGTCAGCCAGTTTCAGGAAGGCGTCATACAGGGCATCCAGATTGTAATCCTGCTCTGCATAGCCCATCTCTTCCATACGATGTTTTACTGCCGCACGGCCTGAGCGTGAGGTCAGGTTCAGCTGGATTTTGTGTAAGCCAATCGACTCTGGCGTCAGGATTTCATAGTTCTCGCGATTCTTCAGCACGCCATCCTGATGAATGCCGGAGGAGTGGGCGAAGGCGTTGGAACCAACGACTGCCTTGTTAGCCGGAATCGGCATGTTGCAGATCTGGCTGACCATCTGGCTGGTGCGATAGATCTCCTGATGATTGATTGTGGTATGCACGTTCATGATCTGCTGACGGGTTTTGAGCGCCATGATCACCTCTTCCAGCGCACAGTTACCGGCACGTTCACCCAGGCCATTCATTGTGCCTTCAACCTGACGTGCACCAGCCTGAACGGCAGCCAGGGCGTTACCGGTTGCCATCCCCAGGTCGTCGTGGGTGTGGACAGAGATAATCGCTTTGTCGATGTTGGGAACACGGTTCATCAGCTCACTGATGATGTGAGCATATTCGCCTGGCAGGGTATAGCCAACGGTATCCGGGATGTTGATGGTGGTTGCACCGGCGTTAATCGTCGCTTCAACCATCCGGCACAGGTCATCAATTGGCGTACGGCCGCCATCTTCACAGGAGAACTCAACGTCACTGGTGTAGTTACGTGCACGCTTCACCATATGCACCGCACGCTCAATCACTTCTGGCAGCGTGCTGCGCAGTTTGGTGGCGATATGCATCGGTGAGGTAGCGATAAAGGTATGAATACGGAAGGCTTCGGCAACGCGCAGTGATTCGTACGCCGCATCAATATCCTTTTCCACACAGCGGGCCAGACCGCAGACCCGGCTGTTTTTGATGGTGCGCGCAATGGTCTGTACGGATTCAAAATCGCCGGGTGAGGAGACCGGGAAACCCACTTCCATCACATCCACGCCCATACGCTCCAGCGCTAAGGCAATCTGCAATTTTTCTTTCACACTCAGGCTGGCCTGTAATGCCTGCTCACCATCGCGCAGAGTGGTATCGAAAATAATGACTTGCTGGCTCATCGTATTCATCCTTTTGCTTTTTTCGGGCCTGGCAACGAGCATAAAAAAACCCGCGACAGGCGCGGGTTTTTAACTTTCAGCAGGTTTGAATCAGTGTTTGATTCCGCCCACAAGTCTACCGCGCAAGCTGAGTGCGTTTAGTAGTAGACCGAGAAGGCGAACAGAACGAAACATGGATTCAAACCTTATAAAATATTGTGCTGTACATATTGGTACTGGAATCGCTCAGGGATGTCAACCTTCAATGCAGGGGTATTCTCCGGGACGATGAAGGAAGATATTCTGTTATTTACCGGTCAGGCAGCGTAATGAACAGCGCCTCAGTCTCGGCAGAGGCCATCAGCGCCAGAATGCGGGGTCTGGTTGTCGACTTTTGAATTTATTTTATTGAAATTAAAAGGATTTATTTTTCTTGCGCTCTGGGGTGGCACAGCATTTATCACCTGTCGGTTAGCATAATCCAATGCATTTCATTGATTTACTGGTTAATTACGCCAGAAAAGAAAAGTGTCAGGCGATTGTGGGCTATTGCAGCCGGTAATAAGTTTTCGTTATTTCTTAGATCACGCTGAAAATAATTTCGGACCCAGCATTTTCCTCTGCGGTTCTGCGACGTAATTAGTTTAATCCGCGCAGCCAATTCTTATCAGGCAGAGCCTTTATGTCCCGGCCTTTTAATTTACGCGGGTTTACGGTTTGCCTGCCCGGTTAACTGCGGTTATGGTAATTGACCTACTCTCAGAACAATGAACTCAACAGATTTCTCTGTAACAGGACAGCGGCACATGTTTTCGCTGTCGTGCATAAACATAAGATTTTGATTGGCAAAGCAGGCACCAGGGCAACGTGTTACGTACCAGCGGGCGTCGTAACCGGGCCGGGTCCTCAAGCCTGGAGGCAGAAGATGGAGATGTTGTCAGGAGCCGAAATGGTCGTCCGCTCGTTAATCGATCAGGGCGTTAAGCAGGTATTCGGTTATCCGGGTGGCGCAGTCTTAGATATCTATGATGCGCTGCAAACCGTCGGGGGTATCGATCACATTCTGGTGCGTCATGAGCAGGGCGCGGTGCATATGGCTGACGGCCTGGCGCGCGCTACTGGTGAAGTCGGCGTGGTGCTGGTCACCTCAGGACCCGGTGCAACCAATGCGATTACCGGTATCGCCACCGCCTATATGGACTCGATTCCTCTGGTGATCCTGTCGGGTCAGGTTCCCTCGTCGCTGATTGGCTATGACGCCTTTCAGGAGTGCGATATGGTTGGCATCTCTCGACCGGTGGTGAAGCACAGCTTCCTGGTGAAAAGCACCGAAGAGATCCCAACCGTACTGAAAAAGGCGTTCTGGCTGGCCTCCAGCGGACGTCCGGGACCGGTGGTGATCGACCTGCCAAAAGATATTCTTAACCCGGCTAATAAACTGCCTTATCACTGGCCGGATTCGGTAAGTATGCGTTCTTATAACCCGACCATTCAGGGCCACAAAGGGCAGATTAAGCGCGCGTTGACCACCTTGCTGGCCGCGAAGAAGCCGGTGATTTACGCGGGTGGCGGTGCCATCACCGCAGGCTGCGAAGCAGAACTGTTGCAGCTGGCCGAAAGCCTGAATATTCCGGTGACAACTTCGCTGATGGGGCTGGGCGCGTTCCCGGGCACCCACCGTCAGTGCGTCGGCATGCTCGGTATGCACGGCACGTACGAAGCCAACATGACGATGCACAATACCGATCTGATTTTTGGTATCGGTGTTCGCTTTGATGATCGCACCACTAACAACCTGGCGAAATATTGTCCCAACGCCACGGTGATGCACATCGATATCGACCCGACCTCTATCTCCAAAACCGTAGCGGCGGATATTCCGATTGTGGGCGATGCGAAACAGGTACTGCAGCAGATGCTGGAGTTGCTGGCGCAAAGTGAAAGCCAGCGTGCTGAGAGCCTGCATGACTGGTGGCAGGCGATCGAAGGCTGGCGCAGTCGTCACTGCCTGGAATTTGATCGCACCAGCGACAAAATCAAGCCGCAGGCCGTGATTGAAACCATCAGCCGTCTGACCAAAGGCGATGCGTACGTCACCTCGGATGTGGGTCAGCATCAGATGTTTGCTGCACTCTATTATCCTTTCGACAAACCGCGCCGCTGGATTAACTCTGGCGGTCTCGGCACCATGGGCTTTGGTCTGCCCGCAGCGCTGGGCGTGAAGATGGCGCTGCCGGAAGAGACCGTGATCTGTGTAACGGGCGATGGCAGTATCCAGATGAACATTCAGGAGCTCTCTACCGCGCTGCAGTACGATTTGCCGGTGCTGGTGCTAAACCTGAATAACAGGGTGCTGGGCATGGTGAAGCAGTGGCAGGATATGATCTATTCCGGTCGTCACTCCCAGTCTTATATGGAATCGCTGCCTGACTTCGTGCGTCTGGCGGAAGCCTATGGACATGTCGGCATCGCGATTGAGCACCCGGCTGAGCTGGAAGAGAAGCTGACGCTGGCGCTGGAAATGCTGGCGAAAGGACGTCTGGTGTTTGTGGATGTCACCGTTGACGGTAGCGAGCACGTTTACCCTATGCAGATTCGCGGTGGCAGCATGGATGAGATGTGGTTAAGCAAAACGGAGAGGACATAATTATGCGTCGCATTTTATCAGTTCTGCTGGAGAACGAATCCGGCGCATTATCCCGTGTCGTCGGTCTGTTTTCGCAGCGCGGCTATAACATTGAAAGCCTGACCGTGGCACCGACCGACGATCCGACACTGTCGCGGATGACCATTCAGACGGTGGGCGATCAGAAGGTACTGGAGCAGATTGAAAAGCAGCTGCACAAGCTGGTGGATGTATTGCGCGTGACCGAGCTGGGGCAGGGCGCCTATGTTGAGCGCGAAATTATGCTGGTGAAGATTCAGGCCAGCGGTTATGGCCGTGAAGAGGTAAAACGTAACGCCGAGATCTTCCGCGGTCAGATTATCGACGTGACGCCGACGCTGTACACGGTTCAGCTGGCAGGCACCAGTGACAAACTGGACGCCTTCCTGAATAGCGTTCGCGAGGTTGCCGAAATTGTTGAAGTGGCACGCTCCGGTATCGTGGGCGTTTCACGTGGCGATCGCATCATGCGTTAATCACGCTGCGTCATCATCAATTCTCACCTAACCCGGCGAAATGCCGGGTTTTTTTATTTTTTATGCGCCAGGCGAGTTACATTCAGAAAAGCGGTTGCTCCGCGCACTTTTCTGCTGTTAGATGAGAGTCATAAGTTATCCATAGCTTAACTGCGGCTATTTTTGCCGTTAAAGCGTATTTGATGGTGGGATTATCGTGAAACTGGATGAAATTGCGCGTCTGGCAGGCGTATCGCGCACCACGGCCAGTTATGTGATCAATGGCAAAGCGCGGCAGTATCGTGTCAGCGACAAAACCGTTGAGAAAGTCATGGCGGTGGTACGTGAGCATAATTATCACCCTAATGCGGTGGCTGCCGGGCTGCGCGCCGGGCGAACGCGCTCTATTGGGTTAGTCATTCCCGATCTGGAAAATACCAGCTATACCCGTATTGCGAACTATCTGGAGCGACAGGCGCGACAGCGTGGCTATCAGCTGCTGATTGCCTGTTCGGAAGATCAGCCTGATAACGAGATGCGCTGCATTGAACATCTGTTACAGCGGCAGGTCGATGCGATAATCGTCTCTACCTCGTTACCGCCAGAACATCCCTTTTATCAGCGCTGGATCAACGATCCCCTGCCGATTATCGCGTTAGACCGCGCGCTGGATCGTGAACATTTCACCAGCGTAGTGGGTGCCGATCAGGATGATGCACAGACGCTGGCCGCTGAATTGCGTCAGCTTGAGGTTAAAAATGTGCTGTTCCTTGGCGCGTTACCTGAGCTCTCAGTGAGTTTCCTGCGGGAGATGGGGTTCCGCGATGCCTGGAAAGACGATACCCGCCCGATTGACTATATCTACTGCAACAGCTTCGAACGCACAGCCGCTGCTGCGCTGTTTGAAAAATACCTTGAAGATCACCCGATGCCGGAGGCGCTTTTTACCACCTCTTTTGGTCTGCTGCAGGGTGTCATGGATGTGACGCTGAAACGTGACGGAAGGTTGCCGACCGAGCTGGCCATTGCCACCTTTGGCGACCACGAATTACTGGACTTTCTTGAGTGTCCGGTCCTGGCGGTGGGTCAGCGTCATCGTGACGTGGCAGAACGCGTACTGGAATTAGTTTTAGCCTCTTTAGATGAACCCAGAAAACCGAAACCGGGTTTAACCCGCATTCGTCGTAATTTATACCGTCGCGGACAATTAAGCAGAAAAGTTAAATGAAAAACGGGCAGTATTACGCTGCCCGCCCATTTTATTTACATGATGTACTGATTAAATAAACAGGTCGACGTAAAAAAGCGTAAATTCTGCTCATCAAATCTAACAAAGTCGACAGGCTTATTTTTATTATCTGCTTACAACTTCAACAAACTTCCTGCCCCGTCTGGCCTGAAGCTGCTGTGCTTCCTTTCGGAAATCCCCTAAAATGCCGCCGCCGTCTCAGAAACGCTGGTAAATATTCAGCGCTTCACATTGTTTCATTTTTAGTCGTTTTTTCCCGGGTTCTTATTTTTATTCAGGTATTCATTGGCTTAATTTTTATTTTCCCTTTTTATTCGTTTATATCGTCGCCAGAGATTAATTTCGCGCTCTGTAAAGAGTGATATTCAACTACCGCTCCGGCTTGACAAGGATTTCATGGGATCCTTAAACTCGTTTCGTGGTAAAAAGTGGGATAAAGTGGCGTAAATGGGTGACCAGGAGGAGAGACTGGCATGTTCCGCGGAGCAACGTTAGTCAATCTCGACAGCAAAGGGCGGCTCGCCGTACCCACGCGATATCGCGATTTGCTGATTGGGGAGTCTCAGGGGCAGATGGTCTGTACCATCGACCTCCACCAGCCATGCCTGTTGCTTTATACCCTGCCCGAATGGGAAATCATTGAAAAAAAGCTGGCACGTCTTTCCAGTATGAATCCACTTGAGCGTCGCGTGCAGCGTTTGCTGTTGGGCCATGCCAGTGAATGTCAGATGGACAATGCAGGCCGCCTGCTGCTGGCAAATACGCTTCGGCAGCATGCAAAATTAACCAAAGAAGTGATGCTGGTTGGACAGTTCAACAAGTTTGAGCTGTGGGATGAACAGACCTGGTATCAACAAGTCAGGGACGATATTGACGCAGAACAGTCGGCTCAGGAGCCTTTATCTGAGCGGTTGCAGGACTTGTCGCTATAGCTATGCAGGAAAATTTCAAACATACCACCGTACTGTTGGATGAGGCGGTTAACGGCCTCAATATCAGGGAAGACGGTATCTACATTGACGGCACTTTTGGCCGCGGTGGTCATTCACGCCTTATTCTTTCGCAACTGGGAGAGAAGGGAAGGCTGATCGCTATCGATCGCGATCCGCAAGCTATCGCCGCTGCTGCGGAGATCACTGACCCGCGTTTTTCAATTATTCATGGCCCTTTTTCCGCACTGGCAGAGTATGTCGCTGAACGGGATTTAGTCGGAAAAATTGACGGCATTTTACTCGATCTGGGGGTGTCATCACCGCAACTGGATGATGCCGAACGCGGCTTCTCCTTTATGCGTGACGGACCGCTTGATATGCGAATGGACCCTTCGCGCGGTCATTCCGCCGCAGAATGGTTGCTGCACGCGGAAGAAGCGGATATCGCTTTCGTCCTGAAGACCTACGGTGAAGAGCGATTCTCTAAACGTATTGCCCGGGCCATTGTCGAGCGCAATCGTGAACAGCCGATGACCCGCACCCGGGAGCTGGCTGAAGTTATCTCTGTCGCCATGCCGGTGAAAGATAAGTTTAAGCATCCGGCTACACGCAGCTTCCAGGCAATTCGTATCTGGATTAACAGCGAACTGGAAGAGATCGATATTGCGCTAAAAGGGGCGATTGAGGTACTGGCACCACAGGGTCGCCTCTCTGTCATCAGCTTCCATTCACTGGAAGATCGGCTGGTGAAGCGCTTCATGCGCGATCAGAGTCGCGGGCCACAGGTGCCTGCCGGGATACCGATGACTGAACAGCAGCTGCGAGCCCTGGGCGGGCGTGAGCTGAAGCTGCTTGGCAAGATGTCGCCGGGTGACGCTGAAGTCTCTGAGAATCCGCGTGCGCGCAGTTCGGTATTACGTATCGCGGAGAAAACCGACGCATGATCGGTAATGAGCGCCACAGTCTGCCCGCCGTCATCGGCGGGGATTTGCTGCGAAAAGGCAAGATTCCGGTGCTGTTGCTGATCGCAGTGGTGGTGTCTGCCGTGCTGGTGGTCACCACCACCCATAAAACACGACTGCTGACCGCGCAGCGCGAACAGCTGGTGCTGGAGCGTGATGCGCTGGATATCGAGTGGCGCAACCTGATTCTGGAAGAGAATGCGCTGGGCGACCATAGCCGGGTTGAACGCATCGCCACTGAGAAGCTGCAGCTGCAGCACGTTGATCCTTCACAAGAAAATATCGTGGTGCAGAAATAAGGATTTCAGATAGCGAATGAGCGGCACAGGTAGAACGCTGAAGTTAAAGAAACCGGAAGATAAAGCCAGCTTTGTAAGCTGGCGTTTTGCGTTGCTGTGCGGCTGTATTTTACTGGCGCTGGGTGGTTTGCTGTCGCGTGTGGCCTGGCTGCAGGTGATCAATCCGGGCAAGCTGGTGAAAGAAGGCGATCTGCGCTCGCTGCGTGTTCAGGCCGTGCCGACTTCACGCGGGATGATCAGCGATCGCGCTGGCCGCCCACTGGCAGTTAGTGTACCGGTTAATGCCATCTGGGCTGATCCAAAAGAGCTGCATGCCGGTGGTGGTGTAACGCTGGACAGCCGCTGGAAAGCGCTGTCTGATGCGCTCTCTATTCCGCTTGATCAACTGGCGGCCCGCGTCAATGCCAATCCTAAAGGCCGCTTTGTCTATCTGGCGCGCCAGGTCAATCCGGCCATCGGCGAGTACGTTAAAAAACTCAAACTTCCCGGTATTCATCTGCGCGAAGAGTCGCGTCGTTACTACCCTGCCGGGCAGGTCACCTCCCATCTGATTGGCTTTACCAATATCGATGGACAGGGCATTGAAGGCATCGAGAAGAGCTTTGATAAGTGGCTGACCGGTTCGCCGGGCGAACGAACGGTGCGTAAAGATCGCTATGGCCGGGTCATCGAAGATATCTCGTCTGTAGACAGTCGCGCCGCCCATAACCTGACCCTGAGCATTGATGAGCGGTTACAGGCGCTGGTTTACCGCGAACTGAATAATGCAGTGGCGTTCAACAAAGCAGAGTCGGGCACAGCGGTGCTGGTGGATGTGAACACCGGTGAAGTGCTGGCGATGGCTAACAGCCCGGCTTACAACCCGAACAATCTCAGTAACACCTCCAAAGATCTGATGCGCAACCGCGCCATCACCGACATCTTCGAGCCTGGCTCAACCGTCAAGCCGATGGTGGTGATGACGGCGCTGCAGCGCGGCGTGGTCAGAGAGAACAGCGTCCTGAATACCGTGCCGTACCGCGTCAATGGTCATGAGATCAAAGATGTGGCGCGCTACAACGAATTGACCCTGACAGGGGTTTTACAGAAGTCGAGTAACGTCGGTGTTTCACGTCTGGCGTTAGCGATGCCTTCCTCAGCGCTGGTAGAAACTTACGCGCGCTTTGGACTGGGCAAACCGACCAATTTGGGGCTGGTCGGGGAAAGCAGTGGCTTATACCCTAAAAAACAACGGTGGTCTGACATAGAGAGGGCCACCTTCTCTTTCGGCTACGGGCTAATGGTAACGCCGTTACAGTTAGCGCGAGTCTACGCAACGATTGGCAGCTATGGCATCAACCGTCCGCTGTCGATTACCAAAGTGGATCCGCCCGTCGCGGGACAACGCGTTTTCGATGAGTCACTGGTGAAAACTGTGATGCACATGATGGAAAGCGTGGCACTGCCCGGTGGCGGTGGCGTTAAAGCGGCAATTAAGGGTTATCGCATTGCGATAAAAACCGGTACGGCGAAAAAAGTCGGACCGGACGGACGCTACGTCAATAAATATATTGCTTATACCGCAGGCGTGGCACCTGCCAGTCATCCCCGATTCGCGCTGGTGGTGGTGATCAACGATCCCCAGGCCGGCAAGTATTACGGCGGTGCGGTTTCTGCACCGGTCTTTGGTGCCATCATGGGCGGCGTACTGCGCACCATGAACATCGAGCCGGACGCATTACCGACGACCAATGACAGGAATGAGTTGGTGACTAACAGAAGTGAGGAATCAAGTGACAGATCGTAACCTGCGCGATTTACTCGGCCCCTGGGTGCCAGGCGCGCCGGCGCGCCCACTGCGCGACATGACCCTGGATAGCCGTATGGCGGCGTCTGGCGATCTGTTTGTCGCTGTTGCGGGCCATCAGGTCGATGGACGCCGTTTCATTCCGCAGGCGATTGCGCAGGGCGTTGCCGCCGTAGTGGCTGAAGCTGAGGGTGAAGCGGTCGACGGTGAAATCCGTGAAATGCACGGCGTACCGGTAATCTATCTGGCGCAGTTGAATCAGCGCCTTTCGGCCTTAGCAGGCCGGTTTTACCAGCAGCCGGGCGAGAAGCAGACGCTGATTGGCGTCACCGGCACCAACGGTAAAACCACGACCACCCAGCTGCTGGCCCAGTGGGCGACGCTGCTGGGTGAGACCAGTGCGGTGATGGGCACCGTCGGCAACGGGCTGGTGGGTCACTTAGTTGCTGCAGAAAATACGACCGGTTCAGCAGTGGACGTTCAGCATATGCTGTACGAGCTCGCTGAAAAAGGGGCGACCCTGACCGCGATGGAAGTCTCGTCACACGGTCTGGTGCAGCATCGCGTTGCGGCACTGCCGTTTGCCGCTGCGGTCTTCACCAACCTCAGTCGCGATCACCTCGATTACCACGGTGATATGTCGGGCTATGAGTCGGCCAAATGGTTGCTGTTTTCTGAGCATCAGGTCGGACAGGCGATTCTTAACGCTGATGATGAAGTCGGCCGTCGCTGGCTGGCGCGCTTACCTGATGCGGTTGCCATCACCATGGAAGACAACCTCCAGCCGGGCTGCCATGGCCGCTGGCTGAAAGCCGATGCGGTGGAGTATCACGACAACGGTGCGCATATCCGTTTCAGCTCAGGCTGGGGTAACGGTGAAATCGACAGCCCGCTGATGGGCGCGTTCAACGTCAGCAATCTGCTGCTGGCACTGGCGACCCTGCTGTCACTGGATTATCCGCTGGCGGCGCTGGTAAGCGTTGCACCACGGTTACAGCCGGTTAACGGGCGTATGGAAGTGTTCAGCGCTGCAGGAAAACCGACGGTCGTGGTGGACTATGCCCACACGCCGGATGCGCTGGAAAAAGCGTTGGAAGCGGCACGTCTGCACTGCAAAGGAAAACTGTGGTGCCTGTTTGGCTGCGGCGGGGACCGTGACAAAGGCAAACGCCCGTTAATGGGTGCGATTGCTGAGCAATATGCGGATGTGGTGGTGATTACCGACGACAATCCGCGCAGCGAAGATCCGCAGGCGATAGTAAAAGACATTCTGACTGGTTTGCTCGAACCGGGCCGCGCCCGCGTGGTATCAGGTCGTGCGCAAGCGGTCACTAACGCCATTATGCAGGCACAGCCTGACGATATCGTGCTGGTGGCGGGCAAAGGCCATGAAGATTATCAGATCATCGGCAACCGTCGTCTCGACTACTCCGATCGTGCCACGGTAGCGGCACTGCTGGGAGGCGCAGCATGATTCCGGTTTCATTAAAGACCCTGGCGGAAATTACCGGTGGCACGCTGCACGGCAGCGATTTAACCCTGAATGATGTGACCACCGATACCCGCAAAGTGACGGCGGACAGCCTGTTTGTCGCACTGGTGGGCGAACGCTTTGATGCACATGACTTCGCCGGAGATGCCATTGCTAATGGGGCACAGGCGCTGCTGGTGAGTAAGCATTTACCTGTGGCGGTGCCTCAGGTAGTGGTTGAGGATACCCGGGTTGCCTTTGGCCAACTGGGTGCCTGGGTTCGTCAGCAGTCGACCGCCCGCGTAGTCGCGCTGACCGGCTCCTCCGGCAAAACCTCGGTTAAAGAGATGACCGCAGCGATTTTGCGTCAGTGTGGCGAGACGCTCTACACCGCAGGCAATCTCAACAACGATTATGGCGTACCGATGACGTTGCTACGCCTGACCGCAGAACATCAGTACGCGGTTATCGAGCTGGGGGCTAATCATCAGGGCGAAATCGCCTACACCACTGACCTGGTTAAACCGGAAAGTGCGCTGGTGAATAATCTGGCCGCGGCACATCTGGAGGGTTTTGGCTCACTGGCCGGTGTCGCTAAAGCGAAAGGTGAGATCTTCCAGGGCCTGCCGGCTCACGGCATTGCCATTCTCAACCAGGAGAGCAACGACTGGCCAAACTGGCAGACCACGCTGCAGGACAAAACCGTGTGGCGCTTCTCGCCGCAGGCGGCTGAGTGTGATTTCTCCGCCCGTGATATCCGCATTGCGCAGGATGGCACCCATTTTGTGATGAACACACCGCGCGGCACGGTTGAGATCGTACTGCCGTTGCCGGGCCGTCATAACATCGCTAACGCTCTGGCGGCGGCGGCACTGGCCCTGTCGGTGGATGCGCCGCTTAGCGCCGTTCAGCAGGGACTGAAAAATTTGCAGTCGGTGCCAGGTCGCCTGTTCCCGGTACGTCTCTCTGCGCATCAGCTGCTGCTGGATGATAGCTACAACGCTAACGTCGGATCGATGACCGCCGCCGTACAGGTCCTGTCAGAGATGCCAGGCTACCGGGTGCTGGTGGCGGGTGATATGGCGGAACTGGGTGAGGAGACTGAAAAATGCCACCGCGAAATTGGCGAAGCGGCACGCGAAGCAGGCCTTAACCGCGTACTGACCTGTGGAAAATTCAGTCAATTCATCAGTGAAAGCAGTGGAGTTGGTGAACATTTCAGCGATAAGACGGCGCTGACTGAACGTTTGCGAGAATTGTTGTCCCAACACTCAGAAATTACCGTCCTGATAAAAGGTTCACGTAGTGCCGCCATGGAGCAGGTAGTACAGAGCTTAAAGGAGAAAGGAACATGTTAGTTTGGCTGGCCGAGCATCTGGTCGCTTTTTATTCGGGCTTCAACGTCTTTTCCTATCTGACGTTTCGCGCCATTGTCAGCCTGCTGACCGCATTATTTATCTCACTCTGGATGGGGCCGCGCCTGATCGCCTGGCTGCAGAAATTACAGATTGGCCAGGTCGTCCGTAACGATGGCCCGGAATCGCACTTCAGTAAGCGCGGGACGCCTACCATGGGCGGCATTATGATTCTGACCTCCATCACTATTTCGGTGCTGATGTGGGCCTATCCGTCGAACCCCTATGTCTGGTGCGTGCTGTTCGTGCTGGTCGGCTTCGGCATCATCGGCTTTGTCGATGACTACCGTAAAGTGGTGCGTAAAGACACGAAAGGCCTGATCGCCCGCTGGAAATATTTCTGGATGTCGGTGATTTCACTGGGTGTGGCGTTCGGACTTTATGCGGCGGGCAAAGATACTCCCGCGACTCAACTGGTCGTGCCGTTTTTCAAAGACATCATGCCGCAGCTTGGCCTCTTTTATGTGCTACTTGCCTACTTTGTGATTGTCGGAACGGGTAACGCGGTCAATCTGACCGATGGGCTGGATGGGCTGGCGATTATGCCAACCGTCTTTGTCGCTGCGGGCTTCGCGCTGGTTGCCTGGGCAACCGGTAACGTGAAGTTTGCTGAATACCTTCATATTCCCTATCTGCGTCACGCCGGTGAGCTGGTGATTGTCTGTACCGCTATCGTCGGGGCAGGGCTGGGCTTCCTGTGGTTCAACACCTATCCGGCTCAGGTCTTTATGGGCGACGTCGGCTCGCTGGCGTTAGGCGGCGCGCTGGGCACCATCGCGGTGTTACTGCGTCAGGAATTTTTACTGGTGATCATGGGCGGCGTATTTGTGGTTGAAACGCTGTCGGTGATCCTGCAGGTGGGATCGTTCAAGTTGCGCGGCCAGCGTATTTTTCGCATGGCACCGATCCATCACCACTATGAACTTAAGGGCTGGCCGGAACCGCGCGTTATCGTTCGCTTCTGGATTATTTCGCTAATGCTGGTGCTGATTGGCCTGGCTACGCTGAAGGTGCGTTAATCATGGCTGACTATCGGGGTAGAAAAGTCGTCATCATCGGGCTGGGCCTGACCGGTCTCTCCTGTGTTGATTTCTTTTTAGCGCAGGGCGTCACGCCTCGCGTGATGGACACCCGTGTCTCGCCGCCGGGGCTGGATAAATTACCCGGGCAGGTTGAACGCCATCTGGGCGGCATTAATGGTGACTGGTTACTGGCGGCCGATCTGATTGTTGCCAGCCCAGGCGTTGCGCTGGCGCATCCGATTCTCAGCGAAGCGGTTGAAGCCGGAATTGAAATCGTCGGTGACATTGAGCTGTTCTGCCGCGAGGCGCAGGCACCCATCGTGGCAATTACCGGTTCCAACGGCAAAAGCACCGTGACCACGCTGGTGGGTGAAATGGCGAAAGCCGCAGGCTGGCAGGCAGGCGTCGGCGGCAATATCGGTCTGCCCGCGCTAAGTCTGCTGCAATCACCGGCCCAGCTTTATGTCCTGGAACTCTCCAGCTTCCAGCTTGAGACCACGCACAGCCTGAAAGCGGCTGCGGCAACCGTGCTTAATGTTACCGAAGATCATATGGATCGCTATCCGCTGGGTATGCAGCAGTATCGTGCCGCCAAGCTGCGGGTTTACGAGAACGCGCAGACCTGCATCGTTAACGCCGATGATGCGCTGACGATGCCGGTTCGAGGTGCGGATAAGCGCTGTGTCAGCTTTGGTGTCGATTTCGGTGACTACCACCTTAACAAGCAGCAGGGCAGTATCTGGCTACGGGTGAAAGGCGAGAAAGTCCTGAACACCGCTGAAATGAAGATGGTGGGACAGCATAACTACACCAACGCACTGGCCGCGCTGGCGCTGGCCGATGCGGTCGGTCTGCCACGCGCCTCCAGCCTCGCGGCCTTAACGCAATTTAACGGTCTGGCGCATCGCTTCCAGCTGGTCCATGAACACCAGGGTGTGCGCTGGATTAATGACTCCAAAGCGACCAACGTCGGCAGCACCGAAGCGGCGCTGAATGGCCTGCAGGTAACAGGCACTTTATGGCTGCTGATGGGCGGTGATGGCAAATCAGCCGATTTTACGCCGCTGATTCCCTGGCTGCAGGGTGACAATGTGCGTATCTACTGTTTTGGCCGCGACGGCGATGCGCTGGCAGCGCTGCGTCCTGACATCGCTGTGCGCACGGAAACGATGCGACAGGCGATGGAGCAGATCGCGCCGCAGGTCAAAGCAGGCGATATGGTTCTGCTGTCGCCCGCCTGTGCCAGCCTTGACCAGTTCCGTAACTTTGAGCAGCGCGGCGATCAGTTCGCGCAACTGGCGAAGGAGCTGAGCTGATGCGTATTCCTGGCACCGGACTGGCTCACTATTTCTCAGGACGCCTGAAAGATTGGGTCATGGGCGCACGCGAAAGTGATGACACTTCACTGGTGCTCTATGACCGCACGCTGTTATGGCTGACGCTGGGCCTGGCGGTGATTGGTTTTGTGATGGTGACCTCAGCCTCTATGCCAGTGGGGCAGCGTCTGAATGACGATCTCTTTTACTTTGCGAAGCGTGATGCGTTTTACATCGTGCTGGCTTTAGGTATGGCGCTGGTTACGCTGCGGGTACCGATGGATTTCTGGCAGCGCTATAGCAATGTGATGCTTATGGTCACGATTGTCATGCTGCTGATTGTTCTGGTGGTCGGTAGCTCGGTTAATGGTGCATCGCGCTGGATCGCCCTGGGTCCGTTGCGTATCCAGCCTGCTGAGCTGTCGAAACTCTCCCTGTTCTGCTATCTCGCCAGTTACCTGGTGCGCAAAGTGGAAGAGGTGCGTAACAACTTCTGGGGCTTCTGTAAGCCGATGGGCGTGATGGTCGTGCTGGCGGTGTTACTGCTGGCGCAGCCGGACCTGGGTACGGTGGTGGTGCTGTTTGTCACCACCCTGGCGATGCTGTTCCTGGCGGGAGCCAAACTGTGGCAGTTCATGGCCATCATCGGCTCCGGTATTTTTGCGGTAATTCTGCTGATTATTGCCGAACCTTATCGTATGCGCCGTGTGACCTCGTTCTGGAACCCGTGGGAAGATCCCTTTGGTAGTGGCTACCAGCTGACGCAGTCTCTGATGGCATTTGGTCGCGGGGAATTCTGGGGGCAGGGACTCGGTAACTCGGTGCAAAAGCTGGAATATCTGCCGGAAGCGCACACCGACTTTATTTTCGCCATTATCGGGGAAGAACTCGGCTATGTCGGTGTGGTGCTGGCACTTTTAATGGTATTCTTCGTCGCTTTTCGTGCGATGTCGATTGGCCGTCGTGCTCTGGAACTGGATCAGCGTTTTTCCGGCTTTTTGGCCTGTTCAATCGGTGTCTGGTTCAGCTTCCAGGCGCTGGTTAACGTCGGGGCTGCAGCCGGTATGTTACCGACCAAAGGCCTGACCTTACCGCTGATCAGTTACGGTGGTTCGAGTCTGATCATTATGTCGACCGCCATCGTCTTTTTATTACGCATAGATTATGAAACGCGCCTGGCGAAAGCGCAGGCGTTTACCCGAGGTGGTCGATGAGCGGTAAGCGATTGATGGTGATGGCAGGCGGAACCGGCGGACATGTCTTTCCCGGTCTGGCTGTCGCCCATCATCTGATGGAACAGGGCTGGCAGGTTCGCTGGTTAGGCACCGCCGACCGCATGGAAGCCGATCTGGTGCCAAAGCATGGCATCGACATCGACTTCATCCGCATCAGCGGGTTACGCGGGAAAGGCATGAAAGCGCTGCTGCTGGCACCGCTGCGCATCTTCAATGCCTGGCGTCAGGCGCGTCGCATCATGAAAGCCTGGCAACCGGATGTAGTGCTGGGTATGGGCGGCTACGTTTCCGGCCCTGGTGGCTTAGCGGCGTGGAGCTGTGGTATTCCTGTGGTGCTGCATGAGCAGAATGGGATCGCCGGGCTGACTAATAAATGGCTGGCGAAAATCGCCACCAAAGTTTTGCAGGCGTTTCCGGGCGCGTTTCCCGCCGCCGATGTGGTGGGGAATCCGGTGCGTACTGATGTTCTGGCTCTGCCTTTGCCCGCGCAACGTCTGGCAGATCGTCATGGCCCGGTTCGGGTACTGGTGATTGGCGGCAGTCAGGGGGCGCGAATACTGAATCAGACGCTGCCGCAGATTGCGGCGCTGGTGGGTGATGAGATCACCCTGTGGCATCAGACCGGTAAAGGTGCACAGCCCGAAACAGAGAAAGCGTATCAGCAGGCCGGACAGACGCAGCATAAGGTCACTGAGTTTATTGATGACATGGCTGCCGCCTACGCCTGGGCCGATGTAGTGGTGTGCCGCTCCGGCGCGTTAACCGTGAGTGAAGTCGCTGCCGCAGGTTTACCGGCGATTTTCGTGCCGTTTCAGCACAAAGATCGCCAGCAGTACTGGAACGCGCTGCCGCTGGAAAAAGCGGGGGCCGCCAGAATTTTTGAGCAGCCGCAGTTTACTGCGGAGGCTGTAGCGGATCTGCTACGCCACTGGGATCGCGCAACACTGCTGACGATGGCTGAGCAGGCCCGTCAGGTAGCGATCCCCGATGCGACTGAACGGGTCGCTCTGGAAGTGGCTCGCGCCGCAAAGTAATCATTCCGGTCAGCGTGGCTGACCTGTACCCGGAGTGGGTACAAACTGAAATAGCAGGTAACTGAGAGCGATGAATACACAACAATTGGCAAAACTGCGTTCTATCGTGCCCGAGATGCGTCGCGTCCGGCACATCCACTTTGTCGGCATCGGTGGTGCTGGCATGGGCGGTATTGCCGAAGTGTTAGCAAATGAAGGCTACCATATCAGCGGTTCAGATCTGGCCCCTAACCCGGTGACGCAGAACCTGATCGCGCTGGGTGCCACCATTTATTTTAACCATCGCCCCGAAAATGTGACCGATGCCAGCGTCGTCGTCGTCTCAAGCGCCGTATCGCAGGATAACCCGGAACTGGTGGCAGCACGTGAGCAGCGTATCCCAGTGATCCGTCGCGCGGAGATGCTGGCTGAACTCATGCGTTTCCGTCACGGCATCGCCGTTGCGGGTACGCATGGCAAAACGACCACTACGGCGATGGTGTCGAGTATTTATGCGGAAGCGGGTCTTGATCCGACCTTCGTTAACGGCGGTCTGGTTAAAGCAGCAGGTACGCATGCGCGTCTGGGTAACAGCCGCTATCTGATTGCCGAAGCAGATGAGAGCGATGCGTCGTTTCTGCATCTGCAGCCGATGGTGGCGATTGTGACCAACATCGAAGCTGACCATATGGACACCTATCAGGGCGATTTTGAGAACCTGAAGCAGACGTTTATTAACTTCCTGCATAACCTGCCGTTTTACGGTCGGGCGGTGATGTGTGTGGACGATGCGGTCATCCGTGATCTGATACCGCGTGTGGGACGTCATATCACCACGTACGGTTTCAGTGACGATGCTGACCTGCGCATTGAAAATTATGAGCAGAGTGGCGCGCAGGGGCATTTCACCCTGATCCGTCAGGATAAAGCGCCGCTGCAGATTACGCTGAACGCGCCGGGTCGCCACAACGCCCTGAACGCGGCGGCAGCGGTCGCCGTCGCCACTGAAGAGGGCATTGAAGACAATGCCATCCTGGCTGCGCTGGAGAGTTTCCAGGGGACGGGTCGTCGCTTTGATGTGCTGGGTGAATTCCCGACAGAGCCGGTCAACGGACAGCCGGGCAGTGCAATGCTGGTAGATGATTACGGTCATCATCCCACCGAAGTGGACGCGACGATTAAAGCCGCGCGCGCAGGCTGGCCGGATAAAAAACTGGTGATGGTGTTTCAGCCGCACCGTTACAGCCGCACCCGCGATCTGTTTGATGATTTCGCCAACGTGCTGTCGCATGTTGATGTGTTGCTGATGCTGGATGTGTACTCCGCAGGTGAAACCGCGATTCCGGGTGCCGACAGCCGTTCGCTGTGCCGTGCCATTCGTAACCGGGGCAAGGTTGATCCGATTCTGGTGCCGGAACATGACGCGCTGCCGGAGATGCTGGCACCGCTGCTGTCAGGTAATGACCTGATTCTGGTACAGGGTGCCGGTAACGTCGGCAAGGTTGCCCGCAAGCTGGCGGAGACTAAGCTCCAGCCGGAACGCAAAGCGGAGGATCGTCATGGCGGATAAAGTTGCCGTATTAATGGGCGGCACCTCAGCAGAGCGTGAGGTTTCGCTGAACTCGGGTCAGGCCGTCGTCGCCGGACTGCGTGAAATGGGCATCGATGCGCATGGCGTCGATACCCGTGATGTGTCGGTGCTGACGCTGAAAGAGCAGGGCTTTACCAAAGCCTTTATCGCGCTGCATGGCCGGGGCGGTGAAGATGGCACGATGCAGGCCGTGCTGGAGTTTCTGCAACTGCCTTACACTGGCAGCGGCGTGATGGCATCCGCGGTGACCATGGATAAGTTGCGCACCAAACTGCTGTGGCAGGGGCGCGGATTACCGTCAGGAAAGTTTGTCTGGCTGACGCGTCAGCAGTTTGATGGCGGGCTGGATGCAGAGAGCAACGCGGCCATTACAGCACTGGGTCTGCCACTGTTTGTTAAGCCAGCCTGCGAAGGCTCCAGTGTGGGAATCAGCCGGGTTAACGAGCTGAGCGCGCTGCCTGCCGCACTGAAAATGGCGTTTAAGCACGACAATGACGTACTGGTCGAGGCGTTTCTCAGCGGCGCAGAGTATACCGTCGCGATTGTGGGTGATCGTATTCTGCCCTCAATTGAAATAAAGAGCGCCAGTGAGTTCTATGACTATGAAGCTAAATACATTTCTGACGATACTCAGTACGTCTGTCCGGCCGATTTGAGCGCTGAACGTGAAGCTGAATTACAGCAGCTGGTGCTGGCGGCCTGGCGTGCACTGGGCTGTCGTGGCTGGGGACGGGTTGATGTGATGACGGATGAGGCAGGGAATTTCCAGCTACTGGAAGCCAATACCTCGCCGGGCATGACCAGCCACAGTCTGGTTCCTATGGCAGCGAAACAGGCGGGCATGCGTTTCCCGCAGCTGGTTGCCCATATTCTGGAGCTGGCCGACTGATATGTCACAGGCGGCGATGAGAGTTCGAAACCGTGAACCGCAGGAGCGTATCCGCACCGGGCGCAGTAACGGAGCCCGACTGTTCGGCATTGTTTTTCTGCTGATGGTTATCGGGATTATGGTTGCCGGCGGGCTGGCGGTGCTGAAGTGGATGAACGATGCGTCCCGGCTGCCGCTGTCAAAACTGGTGGTGACAGGACAGACGCACTACACCACCCACGACGATATCCGCCAGGCGATTCTGTCGCTGGGTCCGCCTGGCACGTTTATGTCTCAGGATGTGGATATCCTGCAGCAGCAGATTGAGCGGCTGCCGTGGATTAAGCAGGTCAGCGTGCGTAAGCAGTGGCCAGACGAACTGAAAATCCATCTGGTGGAGTATACGCCAGTGGCACGCTGGAACGATGTGCATATGGTGGATGCTGAAGGGGTCTCCTTCAGCGTACCCGCCAGTCATGCCGGCAAAGAGACAATGCCGATGTTGTATGGGCCTGAAGGGAGCGAGAAAGAGGTCCTGGCGGGCTATCACAGCATGGATGATGTGCTGAAAGCCCGGAAGTTTACTCTGAAGGTGGCGTCGATGACGGCCCGGCGTTCATGGCAGCTGGTGACCAGCGATGATGTACGTATCGAACTGGGGCGCAGCGACACCATGAAACGACTGAATCGCTTTATTGAGCTCTACCCGGTGCTGCAACAGCAAGGTCAGAACGAGAGCAAACGTATCAGCTACGTGGATTTGCGATACGACTCTGGCGCTTCTGTTGGCTGGACACCGGTCGTGATGGAGCCACAGGACAGTAATCAGCAACAGAACCAGGCACAGGCTAAACAACAATGATCAAGGCAACGGACAGAAAACTGGTAGTTGGACTCGAAATCGGCACTGCAAAGGTTGCCGCCCTGGTTGGGGAAGTTCTGCCCGATGGTATGGTCAATATTATTGGGGTGGGCAGCTGCCCTTCCCGCGGTATGGATAAAGGTGGCGTAAACGACCTTGAGTCGGTGGTGAAATGCGTTCAGCGCGCCATCGATCAGGCTGAGCTGATGGCAGATTGCCAGATCTCCTCCGTCTACCTTGCTTTATCGGGCAAACATATCAGTTGTCAGAACGAAATCGGGATGGTTCCGATTTCGGAAGAGGAAGTGACTCAGGATGATGTAGAGAACGTTGTACATACCGCCAAATCGGTGAGAGTACGTGACGAGCACCGCATCCTGCACGTGATTCCTCAGGAATACGCAATTGATTATCAGGAAGGGATTAAGAATCCGGTCGGACTGTCCGGCGTGCGCATGCAGGCAAAAGTGCACCTGATCACCTGCCACAACGATATGGCGAAGAACATCGTTAAAGCTGTTGAGCGCTGCGGACTGAAAGTGGATCAGCTGATTTTTGCCGGCCTCGCCTCCAGTTTTGCGGTTCTGACTGAAGACGAACGTGAGCTGGGCGTCTGTGTTGTCGATATTGGTGGCGGTACAATGGACATAGCCGTATATACCGGCGGCGCTTTGCGGCACACTAAGGTGATTCCGTATGCAGGCAACGTTGTCACCAGCGATATCGCCTATGCATTTGGTACACCACCAACGGATGCTGAGGCGATTAAAGTGCGCCATGGTTGCGCGCTGGGCTCGATTGTCGGCAAAGATGAAAACGTTGAAGTGCCAAGTGTAGGCGGACGCCCACCGCGTAGCCTGCAACGTCAGACGCTGGCGGAAGTGATTGAACCGCGTTATACCGAACTTTTGAATCTGGTCAATGACGAGATTCTGCAGTTACAGGAACAACTGCGTCAGCAGGGCGTCAAGCATCATCTGGCCGCAGGCATTGTCCTGACCGGTGGTGCAGCGCAAATCGAAGGACTGGCGGCCTGTGCGCAACGCGTATTCCATACGCAGGTGCGTATCGGACAGCCGCTGAATATTACCGGGCTGACTGACTATGCGCAGGAATCATACTACTCCACCGCTGTGGGACTGTTGCATTACGGCAAAGAGTCGCACATGAACGGTGATGCAGAGACCGAAAAACGGGTTTCAGTAGGTAACTGGTTCAAGCGTATTAACAGTTGGTTAAAAAAAGAGTTTTAATTTTTGTGAAAGGGGATCATGCTGTTTTCTTTAGTGATCTCCAGGCGACAGGCACATAACGGAGAGAAATCATGTTTGAACCTATGGAATTAACCAACGACGCGGTGATTAAAGTCATCGGCGTCGGTGGCGGCGGCGGTAACGCCGTAGAGCACATGGTACGCGAACGTATCGAAGGTGTGGAATTCTTTGCTGTAAATACCGACGCGCAAGCGCTGCGTAAAACAGCTGTCGGCCAGACCATCCAGATCGGTAATAACATTACCAAAGGTCTGGGTGCGGGTGCGAACCCGGAAGTGGGCCGTAACTCTGCAGAAGAAGATCGCGAAGCACTGCGGGCTGCGCTGGAAGGGGCAGACATGGTCTTCATCGCAGCAGGCATGGGCGGCGGCACTGGTACCGGTGCCGCACCTGTAGTCGCTGAAGTGGCCAAGGATCTCGGTATCCTGACGGTGGCGGTTGTCACCAAGCCATTCAACTTCGAAGGCAAGAAACGCATGGCGTTTGCCGAGCAGGGGATCGCTGAACTCTCCAAGCATGTCGATTCACTGATCACCATTCCAAACGACAAGCTGCTGAAAGTGCTGGGTCGTGGCATTTCCCTGCTGGATGCGTTTGGCGCGGCCAATGACGTGCTGAAAGGTGCCGTCCAGGGTATCGCCGAACTGATTACTCGTCCGGGCCTGATGAACGTCGACTTTGCTGACGTGCGTACCGTGATGTCCGAAATGGGCTATGCAATGATGGGTTCAGGCGTGGCGTGCGGTGAAGATCGTGCAGAAGAAGCGGCTGAAATGGCGATCTCCAGCCCGCTGCTGGAAGATATCGACCTGTCAGGTGCCCGTGGCGTGCTGGTCAACATTACTGCGGGCTTCGACCTGCGTCTGGATGAGTTCGAAACCGTGGGTAACACTATCCGCGCCTTCGCTTCTGACAACGCAACCGTGGTAATCGGTACGTCGCTGGATCCGGAGATGAACGATGAACTGCGCGTTACCGTGGTAGCAACCGGTATCGGTATGGACAAGCGTCCGGAAATCACCCTGGTGACGAACAAGCCAGCCAGCCAGCCCGTGATGGATCATCGCTATCAGCAGCACGGTATGTCGCCGCTGCCGCAGGAGCAGAAGCCTGCTGCCAAAGTCGTTAACGACCAGGCTGCGCAGTCGAATAAAGAGCCAGACTATCTTGATATTCCGGCCTTTTTACGTAAGCAGGCCGACTAGGATTAACCCTATAATTGGGATTCTCCGCTCTTTGTGCTAAAGTGTCTGTCCGCTGGTAAAGTATACTGGCGGTCGGAAAGGTGATACTGCGAGATAATGCGATGATCAAACAAAGGACATTAAAACGTATTGTTCAGGCGACTGGCGTCGGTTTACACACCGGCAAAAAAGTCACACTGACATTACGCCCTGCGTCGGCTAATACCGGGGTCATCTATCGTCGCACCGACTTGAATCCACCGGTAGATTTTCCGGCTGATGCAAAATACGTGCGCGACACCATGCTGAGTACGTGCCTGGTGAACGATGAAGGCGTGCGTATTTCAACGGTTGAACACCTTAATGCCGCCCTGGCGGGTCTGGGTATTGACAACATTATTGTTGAAGTCGATGCGCCAGAAATCCCGATCATGGATGGTAGCGCAGCACCGTTTATCTATTTGCTGATGGATGCGGGCATCGAGCAGCTCAACAGCGCGAAGAAATTTGTGCGTGTTAAGCAGACCGTGCGTGTGGAAGAGGGTGACAAATGGGCTGAGATCAAACCGTATAACGGTTTCTCGCTCGATTTCACCATCGACTTCAAACATCCGGCTATCGATTCCAGCTCACAGCGCTATGCGATGAACTTCTCTGCTGACGCCTTTGTTCGTCAAATCAGCCGGGCGCGTACATTTGGCTTTATGCGTGAAATCGAATATCTGCAGTCTAAAGGCCTGTGCCTGGGCGGTAGCTTAGATTGTGCGATAGGTCTGGATGATTTCCGCGTACTGAATGAAGAAGGTCTGCGTTTTGAAGACGAGTTTGTCCGTCACAAAATGCTGGACGCGATTGGCGACTTGTTTATGTGTGGTCACAACATCATTGGCGCATTTACTGCGTTCAAATCGGGCCACGCGCTGAACAACAAGCTGTTGCAGGCGGTTCTGGCTAAGCAGGAAGCCTGGGAATGGGCAACCTTCGAAGACGAAGCTGAACTGCCAGTGGCATTCAAAGCACCGAATCTGGTTCTGGCTTAACGGCTCCAGAACGCGAAACGGCTGGTTATGCTGACACCCTCTCCGGTCAGCGGTACCAGCCGTTTTTTTATTGCCTTCCGTAATACACCGGATAACTGCGACCTTACCCGCAAAGTGCTGTCAGTTCTGCTGAATTGCTGAACAATCACACGCGTTTTCTCACGCCGCCTCTTTAATCCCAGGTGTGGATGCCCCACATTAATGTTACTATCTGTGGCGCTTTTACAGGCCGAAATCCGTTGCGGCTCGCGGCGGGTACACGAAATCAAGAGCGCAACAGAGCATGCGCGATGGAAAGGTTGTGATCGGGATTCTTCTGCGCTGGCGACAATTGGGTAGACGCTATTTCTGGCCCCATCTCCTGTTAGGGATGGTCGCGGCCAGCTTTGGCCTGCCAGCCTGTGCGCAAAGCTCCGAACTCAGCGCCTCGCCTGAATCGCCGGCCAGCAGTCTCTTTCTGGGCAATGCTAACCGTTTTGATCATTTAATCCGGCTTCAGGACGCGTCCCGACGTCCAGGCTTCAGCGTGGATTACTGGCATCAGCACGCCATCCGCACCGTTATTCGTCACCTCTCTTTCACGCTGGCACCGCAGGTTCAGGCGGAGCAACAGCAATTACCGCTGGCGGCACAAAAGCTGGCGCTGATCGACTCACTGCATAATTTACTGACATCACATTCTGCGCTGCACACTGCACCGCAGCAGATATCTGCACCGCCTCTTTTCACGGCGACTACCCGCTCATGGGTAGAATGGCATGCCAGCGTGCATGGCATTCGCGCCGGACCCGCCCGATTGTTCTGCTAATATTTTTGGTTTTATTCACTCTGTTTAGATTTCGCAGTCCGGAATGCTCCGGCTGAAAGAGAATATATTTACTATGTTAAGCAAAATATTGACCAAGGTTTTTGGTAGCAGTAACGATCGTACACTGCGCCGCATGCGCAAAGTGGTGGACGTCATCAACAAGATGGAGCCTGATTTCGAGAAGCTCTCTGATGATGAACTGAAAGCGAAAACCGACGAGTTTCGCGAGCGCCTGAAAAAAGGTGAATCGCTGGAGAGCCTGATTCCTGAAGCCTTTGCGACCGTGCGTGAAGCGAGTAAACGTGTGTTCGGCATGCGTCATTTCGACGTTCAGCTGATCGGCGGCATGGTCCTTAACGACCGCTGCATCGCTGAAATGCGTACCGGTGAAGGTAAAACTCTGACTGCGACCCTGCCAGCCTATCTGAATGCGCTATCCGGCAAAGGCGTTCACGTGGTGACCGTCAACGACTATCTGGCCCAGCGTGATGCGGAAAATAACCGTCCACTGTTTGAGTTCCTGGGTTTAAGCATCGGTATCAACATGTCGGGCCTGCCGGCTGTGGCGAAGCGTGAAGCCTATGCTGCTGATATTACCTACGGCACCAACAACGAATATGGCTTTGACTATCTGCGCGACAACATGGCTTTCAGCCCGGAAGAGCGCGTACAGCGTAAACTGCACTATGCGCTGGTGGATGAGGTCGACTCCATCCTGATCGATGAAGCGCGTACGCCGCTGATTATCTCCGGTCCGGCAGAAGACAGTTCTGAGCTTTACACCAAAGTGAACAAGATCATCCCTCATCTGGTTCGCCAGGATAAAGAAGATACCGAAACCCATCAGGGTGAAGGCGACTTCTGGGTCGATGAGAAAGCGCGTCAGGCTCATATGTCTGAGCGTGGTCTGGTGAAAGTGGAAGAGCTGCTGGTCAGCCAGGGCATCATGGAAGCGGGCGAGTCTCTCTACTCACCGACCAACATCATGCTGATGCACCACGTCACGGCGGCGCTGCGTGCGCATGCACTCTTTACCCGCGATGTTGATTACATCGTGAAAGATGGCGAAGTGGTGATTGTCGATGAACACACCGGCCGTACCATGCAGGGCCGTCGCTGGTCCGATGGTCTGCATCAGGCGATTGAAGCGAAAGAAGGCGTTGAGATTCAGAACGAGAACCAGACGCTGGCCTCTATCACTTTCCAGAACTACTTCCGTATTTACGAGAAGCTGGCCGGTATGACCGGGACTGCCGATACCGAAGCGTTCGAATTCAGCTCTATTTACAAGCTCGACACCATTGTGGTGCCAACCAACCGTCCGATGGTACGTAAAGATCTGGCTGACCTGGTTTACATGACCGAGAAAGAGAAGATCGATGCCATTATTGAGGATATCCGTGAGCGTACTGCCAACGGTCAGCCAGTGCTGGTGGGAACCATCTCGATTGAAAAATCAGAAGTGGTTTCTAACGAACTGACCCGTGCCGGTATCAAACATAACGTCCTGAACGCCAAATTCCACGCCCGCGAAGCGGATATCGTGGCGCAGGCCGGTCAGCCGGGTGCGGTCACTATCGCCACCAACATGGCCGGACGTGGTACGGATATTATGCTGGGCGGTAGCTGGCACGCTGAAGTGGCTGAACTGGAAGAGCCGACTGAAGCGCAAATCGAAGAGATTAAAGCGGCATGGCAGATTCGTCACGATGCGGTGCTGGCGTCCGGTGGTTTGCACATCGTCGGCACTGAACGTCACGAATCGCGTCGTATCGATAACCAGCTGCGTGGTCGTGCTGGTCGTCAGGGTGACGCCGGTTCTTCACGCTTCTACCTGTCGATGGAAGATGCGCTGATGCGTATTTTTGCCTCAGACCGCGTCTCGAATATGATGCGTAAACTGGGCATGAAGCCAGGCGAAGCGATTGAGCACCCATGGGTCACCAAAGCGATTGCCAACGCACAGCGTAAAGTTGAAAGCCGTAACTTCGATATTCGTAAGCAGCTGCTGGAATATGATGATGTGGCGAATGACCAGCGTCGCGCGATCTACAGTCAGCGTAATGAGCTGCTGGATGTCTCTGACGTTAGCGAAACCATCAACAGTATTCGCCACGATGTCTATAAAGCCACCATCGACACCTATATTCCGCCACAGTCGCTGGAAGAGATGTGGGATGTGCCGGGTCTGGAAGAGCGTCTGCGTGCTGACTTCGATCTGAACCTGCCAATTGCAGAGTGGCTGGATAAAGAGCCTGACCTGCACGAAGAAGTGCTGCGTGAGCGTATCATGACCCATGCTACGGAAAGCTACGCTGAGAAAGAGCAGATCGTTGGCGCAGAGATGATGCGGAACTTCGAAAAAGGCGTGATGCTCCAGACGCTGGATTCGCTGTGGAAAGAGCATCTGGCTGCGATGGACTATCTGCGTCAGGGCATCCATCTGCGTGGCTATGCGCAGAAAGATCCTAAGCAGGAGTACAAGCGTGAGTCCTTCGCTATGTTCGCTGCGATGCTGGAATCACTGAAGTATGAAGTGATCAGTACCCTGAGCAAAGTGCAGGTGCGCATGCCTGAAGAGGTTGAAGCGATGGAGCAGCAGCGTCGTGAAGAAGCCGAGCGTCTGGCGCAGCAGCAGCAGCTGAGCCACGTAGAAGAGGATGCGCTGGCAGAACCGGCGGCAGAGCAGAGCGGTGAACGTAAAGTCGGCCGCAACGATCCCTGCCCGTGTGGTTCCGGTAAGAAATACAAGCAGTGTCATGGCCGTATCGCCTGATACGCAATGCTGATGAAAAAGGAGCCGCTGGCTCCTTTTTTTATGCCCGCGGCCCATCTCGCCAGAGCAGACGTAAAGCGGTTAACTTCCGCTAGAGCATGTTCTAAAATCAGCCCTCACTCATTACGACCGGACAGTTTCCATGAAGCACCTGCAGGTTGCGGTTGGCATCATTCGCAATGCCAGTAAACAAATTTTCCTTGCCCAGCGCGCGTCAACGTCTTACATGGCGAACAAATGGGAGTTTCCCGGCGGTAAGATTGAAGCGGGCGAAAGCGCGGAAGAGGGGCTCGTCAGAGAACTCCACGAAGAAACCGGTATTGAAGTGACCGATGCGCGCCCGATTGGTCATGCCGACCATACCTATGATGATCTGCGCGTGACGCTGCATTTCTTTCTGGTCGAAGGCTGGAAGGGAGAGCCGTGGGGTAAAGAGGGGCAGCCGCAGCGTTGGGTTGATCAGCAGGCGCTGGTCGCCGACGAATTTCCGGCCGCGAATCATCAGCTGATTGCGCGTCTGGTCGCCGGCGAGCTCTGAGCGGATGGGGCAGTGCGCCCCAGCTTTTTGTCAGCGATCTTCTTCGCTCCAGTTTTCACTGTCGTTCATATCATCGCTGCTGGGAATGCGTTTCTCTTCGGCAGCCCATTCCCCTAAATCGATTAGCTGACAGCGCTTACTGCAAAACGGCCGAAACGGGCTGAGTTCATCCCAGATCACATCTTTGCCGCACTGCGGACAGGAGACGGTCATGACTTCTTGCTGCATAGTTACCTCTAACAACAGGCCAGCTGGAAGTTAAGGCGGGCGGGCACTTCGCCGCGCTCGCTGTCCAGCGGCATAAAACGAATGGCGTAGCGGCTTTTGTGTCCGGACACCTGTGGATAGAGCGCATCGTCCAGCGACAGCTGCAGTCTCAGCAGATCGGCATCCTCGGCATTATCCTGATAAAAGCCATTGAGGCTGGTCTGCGTATGGAACGAACCCGACTGGCGGATCAAATCCAGCACCATCGCCAGGGCATGATGGAGTGGCTCCAGGGTCTGCATCCAGGCCTCAACCTGTGCATCGCGGACTTCCTGTGGCAGATGCAGCCAGATGTGCAGTCCCGGCAAATCAAAGCTGCAGCATCCGCCGGGGATACTCAGTCGCTGACGTACCAGGGCAATCAGACGATCCTCGCGCAGTTGCTGGCCCATACGCGGTGCGTTCATCAACTGCGTTGACTGAATTTTGAGTTTATCGCGCAGGGCATCCACCAGCGTCATATCGACGCCGGGCACGTCAGCCCACGCCCGTAATTTTTGCTGCTGGCGCTCAAGCTCTTTCAACAGTTCTGTCCGCATATCGCCGCGCTCAAAAATATCGAGCAACTCGCCAGTCAGGCGAAAAAAGGTCAGCGCATTAACGGTTTTATCCAGTGGTGTCGTTTCATCTAACTGATTTATCAAAAACTCAACCCGTAACCAGGTTCGCATTTTTTCATTCAGTGGGTGTTCAAACAGAACGGGTGTACTCATGGTATTAATCCTGTTTCGTTGCCGCCAGCCTGAGATAGCGCTGATGAAGTTCGGCTACCTGTGGCAAGGCGTCGTCGGGCTCGCCACTGTTATCAATAATGTCATCGGCACAGGCAAGCCGCTGCTGGCGCGTGGCCTGTGCGGCAAGAATACGTTTCGCCTGTTCGACGGAAAGATGGTCACGTTGCTGGGTGCGCGCTAACTGCGTTGCCTCATCAACGTCTACCACCAGTACCCGATCAGCCTGGTGCTGTAACTGATTTTCCACCAGTAATGGCACCATCCAGAGCACATAAGGTGAGGTGGCCTGGGCGATCAGTTCTCGTGTCCGGGCATTTATCAGCGGATGCAGTAGCGCGTTTAACCAGCATTTCTCTTCAGGCTGCTGAAAAATAATGTCGCGAAGCTGTTTACGATCGAGCATTCCCTGATCCGTCACGATTGACGCGCCATAGCGTGCCTGAATAGCCTGCAAAGCGGGCGTGCCAGGTTCAACAACTTCACGGGCGATCAGGTCAGCGTCAATAATTTCCACGCCAGACGCGGCGAATGCCTGGGCAATCGTACTCTTTCCACTGCCGATTCCCCCTGTAAGCGCGACGGTATAGGGCATGTTTCTCACCTGACTTCATATTCCGACATAGGTTCAGGGTAATGATCTGGATAAAAAAGGCAAAAATGCGCGGCAGATCACACCGATAAAGCACAACTAAATTTAACGGATTGTAGCGTAAATAAAGTGAAATTCGCAGTCTTGTCGCGCAGCGAGAGGCGCGTATCATAACGTCACTGGAGCTGTGCTTACTTCGTGAATGACGATTCATTGCCACTTACCAGGACACTGTTTATGCGTATTGAAGAAGATCTGAAACTGGGCTTTAAAGATGTCTTGATCCGCCCCAAACGTTCAACGCTGCAAAGTCGCTCACAGGTTGAGCTGGAGCGAAGCTTTACCTTCAGACATTCAGGCCTCAGCTGGAGCGGCGTACCGATCATCGCCGCCAACATGGATACCGTCGGCACATTTTCGATGGCCGAGGCGCTGGCCAGTTTCAATATCCTCACTGCCGTCCACAAGCATTACAGCGCAAACGACTGGCGGGCGTTTATTCAGCGCGTGCCTGCGACAGTCCTGAATCATGTGATGGTTTCAACCGGCACGTCAGAAACAGACCTCAGTAAACTGGTCGCGATTATGGCGCTTTCCGACGATCTGCAGTTTATCTGCATTGATGTGGCTAACGGCTACTCACAGCATTTTGTCGATTTCCTGCAGCGCGCGCGTGAAATGTTCCCGGCTAAAACCATCTGTGCCGGTAACGTGGTCACGGGCGAAATGGTGGAAGAGCTTATCCTCTCCGGCGCGGATATCGTCAAAGTCGGTATTGGCCCGGGTTCGGTCTGTACTACGCGGGTGAAAACCGGCGTGGGTTATCCGCAGCTTTCTGCAGTCATTGAGTGTGCTGATGCGGCGCATGGCTTAAGCGGACAGATTGTCAGTGATGGCGGCTGTTCCGTACCGGGCGATATCGCCAAAGCCTTTGGCGGCGGCGCTGACTTCGTGATGCTGGGTGGCATGCTGGCGGCGCATGATGAGTGTGAAGGGCAGGTGGTCGAGGAGAATGGCGAAAGCTTCATGCTCTTTTACGGCATGAGTTCCGAATCGGCAATGAAGCGTCATGTCGGCGGTGTCGCGCAATACCGTGCAGCGGAAGGTAAAACCGTGAAGCTGCCATTGCGGGGGGCGGTCGCTGACACCGCGCGTGATATTCTGGGAGGACTGCGTTCCGCCTGTACGTACGTCGGGGCTGAGCGCCTCAAAGAGCTGACCAAGCGCACGACCTTTATCCGGGTTAACGAGCAGGAAAACCGCGTTTTTAATCGATAGTCTTTCGGGGCGCACTCTGCGCCCCCTCAATGCATTGCATCACCCAGCCCAAACACCGGCAGATACATTGCAATGACCAGCGTGCCGACAATGCCGCCAATCACCACCATCATCATCGGTTCCAGAGACGCCGCCAGTGTGTCAGCGCGCTCTCGCGTTTCTGCCTCGTGCCATTCTGCCAGGCGGGCCAGCATCAAATCCAGTGCGCCCGCCTCTTCACCCACCCGAATCAACTGACCACACAAGGGCGTGAAAAGCGAATGCTGCATCAGCGCCTGATGCAGAGGACTGCCTTGAGCAATATGCTGCTGCAGTCCGGCTATCGCTTCCCGCCAGAGCAATGAGGAGAGCGTGACTTCAACGGCCGCCAGCCCCTGGAACAGGGTTAATCCGGCGCGTTGCGTGAGATTCAGGATGGTATAGATCTGCGTCAGTTGCGTGCCTCGCCACAACCCGGAAAGCAGCGGGATGCGCAGGAAAAGCGTCTGTTCACGACGTTGCCAGCCTGGAGAGCGTCGTCGCAGCTGATGCCATCCAGCCAGCATCAGCGAAACACCAAAGGCCAGCACAGCGCCCCATTCCTGAAGCGCGGCAGATAACTGCATGACCGCGGCTGTAAACGCGGGCAGTGGCGCGTCAAAGGAGTCATACACCGCAACGAACTCTGGCAGCACGAACAGCAGCATACCGCAGGTGACCGCTATCGCCACCAGCAGAATGAACAGCGGATAGCGTAACGCCTTTGCCACCTGATGCCATAACTGCTGCTGGCGGATCTGCTGCTGAGCCAGCTCACTGCAGCAGACATCCAACTGCCCCGTCAGTTCGCCCACTTCCATCAGCGCCGGATAGAGCGGCGGAAAAATCTGCGGCCATTCACGCAAAGCCTGTGAAAAAGGGGCACCGCTGAGTACCCGATGATGCAGGGCAAGCATCAGAGCCCGCCAGCCTGCATGAGGGTGCCCCTCCGCCAGCAAAGCCAGACTTTCTGCCAGTGGCAGGCCCGCTTTGAGCAGGGTAGCCAGCTGACGAATCAGATCGGTTTTGTGCTGCCACGTCCAGTCCCTCTGACGCAGGATTTTTTCCCGCTTCCAGTTCACTGGCAGAAGATCGCGCTGCGCCAGGATGAGTAGCAGGTTGTCAGTGTTGGCAGCCAGAAGCTGACCACTGAGTAACTGGCCCTGGCAGTCGACCGCCTGCCAGCTAAATAAAGCTGCGTTAGCCATCGTCCAGCCCAATCACCCGTTGCATCTCTTCCAGCGAGGTATCGCCCCGGCTTACCGCTTCCAGGCCGGAAACCAGTAAAGTGCGCAATCCCTGCTGTTTGGCCAGACTAAGCAGATTCTCAAGCGGCATCTCGGCTGCAATCGCATTCTGCAGCCTGGCATTGATCGGCAGAAGTTCAAACAGTGCCAGCCGGCCAAAATAACCGGAAAAGCAGTGATCGCAACCGGGCGCCCGCCAGGTTTGCAGGGTGCCGGGCCAGAGTTCCGCAGGATAGTGCGCCACCGCCTCAGCAGGCTGACGGCAATGGGGGCAGAGGCGCCGCACCAGACGCTGCGCAACAATCAGTTTCAGCGCCGACCCCAGCAGATAACCGGGAATCCCCATCTGCCGCAGCCGGGTTAGCGTTTCGGCGGTGGAGTTGGTGTGCAGCGTCGACAGCACCAGGTGCCCGGTCTGAGCCGCTTTCACCGCAATCTCCGCTGTTTCGGCATCGCGGATCTCGCCCACCATGATCACATCCGGATCCTGTCTCAGCAGCGCCCGCAGCACGCGGTTAAAATCGAGACCGTTTTTGGTGTGGATCTGCGTCTGGTTAATGCCGGGCAGCGGGATCTCAATCGGATCTTCAACGCTGCACAGATTTTTTTCCGGTTTATTCAGGGCACTAAGCCCGCTATAGAGCGTAAACGTCTTGCCGCTGCCGGTGGGGCCGGTGACTAGGATCAGTCCCTGTGGCTGGGCCAGTGCGGCGCAGAACAGACGCAACTGGGCAGCGGGTAAGCCGAGCTTATCCAGAGACAGCGCCGCGCTTTCACTCTGCAACAGACGGACCACGGCTTTCTCGCCGCCATAGATGGGTAAGGTCGCCAGGCGGAAAGAGGCGGGTTTACCGGCAATCTCCATGCTGAACTGACCATCCTGCGGTAACCGGCGTTCGGCGATATCCAGACCGCCAAGGATTTTCAGTCGTGCCAGCAACGCCGCAGGTTGAGTGGAAGGCAGTGAAGAGAGCGGATGCAGTACGCCATCAATGCGCAGTCGTACACGCAGACCCTCGCGGCAGGGTTCGATATGCACATCGGAAGCCCGTCGTTCCAGTGCCTGACGCAGGATGAGTTGTGTCGCTTCAATGGCTGACCCGGCAGGTGTCTCTTCGCGCGCTACCAGCGGTTTATCAGCATGCTGGAGCTGGTCAAGCCGGGCCTGCGGCCAGCATTCGATCTCAATCTGACACTGGCTGGCAAAATTGAGTGCTTCAGTCAGTCCGGGCGGCACGCTCTCCGCGACTGCAACGCGCAGCAGACTGGCATCATGGTGCAGAACCAGAGCGCGATAGTGCTGGCATAATGCCGCAATCGTCTCATCAGGCTTGCTCATCGCTGGCTCCTTTATCCGCAAAGCGGAATTGTTCCCGGCAATTGTCCTGCAGGCTGGTGTTACTGCTGGTGCAGCTACGTTGCCAGCTGATGCCGCCCTCTGTGCTGTCCCAGATCGGTAGCATTTCAACGCTCAGGCCATTCAGACTCTCCTGGCCAGTCAGCGTAATCACTCCGTTGGTCACGCTCAGTGCTGAGACATAGCGCGATCCTCTGGCTGCCGGAATACCGGCTTCTCCGGCCTGGCATTGCGTCGGGCCGCCGCGTTCCATGGCGCAAAGCTCAACCGCCGTTTTGTAGGGCACCATCGTCTGCAGCATGTCGGTGAGGGCCGCGCGCTGCAGATAATTTTGATAAGCGGGAAGGCCAATGGCACTTAAGATCGCCACAATACCCACCACAATCATCAGTTCAACCAGCGTAAATCCACGTTGATAATTCATGACTTCGTCTCCTGATTTAAGAAGGCGACAGGGTAAAAATCGGGGGCGGTGAAAGACAGTCAGAGATCGGCGAACTGGAAAGCGTGATGTGAAGAGATTTCAGAATTGCAGCGCAGTCGAAACTGCGCCGGAAGCGGGATCGCAAAATCGCCGTGTTGGAGGACGGCTCAGGCTATTTTTGTTTGAATCGCATCGAGAGGTCCAGCGCCCGCACATGCTTGGTCAGTGCGCCCACCGAGACGTAGTCCACGCCGGTCAAGGCGATCTGCGGCAGAGTGGTTTCGGTGACGTTGCCGGAGACCTCGAGCAGCGTCCGCCCCTGGTTGAGTTCAACGGCTTCACGCATCGCTTCCAGACTGAAGTTGTCCAGCATCACAATGTCGGCTTCCGCTTCCAGCGCCTGACGTAACTCTTCCAATGATTCCACCTCCACTTCAACCGGCACATCGGGTTGCAGCCACTGCGCGCGTTCGACTGCCTGAGCAATCGATCCGCTGGCAATGATATGGTTTTCTTTGATCAGATAGGCGTCAGAGAGGCCCAGGCGATGATTGCTGCCTCCGCCGCACAGTACGGCATATTTCAGCGCAGTCCGCAGTCCTGGCAGGGTTTTGCGCGTGTCCAGCAGCTGCGTCTGACTTCCCGCCAGCAGTGCGACATAGCGGCTGACTTCGGTGGCAACACCCGAGAGCGTCTGTACAAAATTAAGCGCCGTCCGCTCGGCGGTCAGCAGCAGGCGGGCAGGCCCCTCAATTTCAAACAGCAACTGATCCGCTTCGATCCGATCACCATCTTCAACATGCCAGTTCAGAGCCGCATGCGAGCCAAGCTGAATGAATACCTCTTCAACCCAGCGTTTACCACAGAAAACACCGGCTTCACGGGTGATGACCTGCGCATGGGCCTGGGTATCGGCGGGTAACAGCTGTGCGGTAATATCGCGGTCAGCATCGATCTCACCACCGAGGTCTTCTTTTAACGCCAGCGCAACGGCATCCGGGATGTCACTTTCAATGCGTTTAATCAGGGCCTGACGGCGGCTGTCGGGATCATAACCACGGGATGACATAAGCATTTTACTCCAGAAACAGGAAGGACAGAGGCGGTCACAATAGCCTGAACCGGCATCAGGTTCCAGCAACGGATAGTATTTTGTTTAGTATCCTTAACAAAGGGCAATTTAATGTCACCAGACCGACACACTAAGAGGCAAGAATCCTTTATTATTCATGCTATTCTCAGCCTGGTGAAATAAGGAAAAGCGGTATGAAAATCAAACAGGGCTGGCTGACCGGTGTGCGTCACGTGCCGTCAACGCATTGTAATGAACGCCCTGACGATGAGGCGCCTTCACTGCTGGTGATCCACAATATCAGCCTGCCACCCGGTGAATTTGGCGGTCCCTGGATCGACAGACTATTTACCGGCACATTACCGCCCGATGCCCATCCCTATTTTGCGGATATCGCCGCGCTGAAAGTGGCAGCACATTGCCTGATTCGTCGTGATGGGGAGATCGTGCAGTATGTCTCCTTTGACAAACGCGCCTGGCATGCAGGCATTTCGCAGTTTGAAGGACGTGAAAACTGCAACGACTTCTCCATCGGTATTGAGCTGGAAGGAACTGACAGCGAGCCGTATAGCGAGGCGCAATATCGGGCTCTGCAGCAGGTCACGCAGTTACTGCTGCAACACTACCCGGTAACGCCTTCACGTATCACGGGGCACAGCGATATCGCGCCGGTACGCAAAACCGATCCCGGACCTGCTTTTGACTGGGACTACTACAAACAGCTGTTAACGCAGCAAAAATCGTGATTTTTGCGGAGTCAGTATGACGTTGTTTACCTTGTTATTGGTTTTAGGCTGGGAGCGCCTGTTTAAACTGGGCGAGCACTGGCAACTCGAACACCGGCTGGAGCCGATTTTTCGCCATCGCCGCCATTACTCCATGATGCGAACCCTGCTGATGACCGTACTGGCGATGGCGCTGACCGCGCTGGTGGTCTGGAGTCTGAAAGGATTACTGTTTGGCGTATTGCAGTTGCTGTTCTGGATCGTTGCCGGACTGCTCTGCATCGGTGCCGGCTCAGTACGTCAGCACTACCATAACTACCTGAAAGCGGCCAGCCATGACGATGACGCGGCACATCAGGCGATGGCAGCTGAGCTGACGCTAATCCATGGTGTGCCGGTGGAGTGCAGCGAACGTGAGTTCCTGCGCGAGCTGCAGAATGCGCTGATCTGGATAAACTTCCGTTTCTATCTCGCCCCGATGTTCTGGCTGGTGGTGGGTGGACCGTGGGGACCGGTGCTGCTGGTGGGTTACGCGTTTCTGCGCGCCTGGCAAGGCTGGCTGGCCAGACACGGCACACCGATGGCGCGTGCACAATCGGGCGTGGATGCGATTCTGCATCTGCTCGACTGGATCCCGGTGCGGCTGGCGGGTGTCGCTTACGCACTGCTGGGCCATGGCGAAAAAGCGCTGCCCGCCTGGTTTGCCTCGCTGACCGATCGTCACCGTTCTCAGTATCACGTGCTGACGACGCTGGCGCAGTTCTCACTGTCGCGCGATCCGCACAGCGATAAAGTTGAAACGCCACGGGTGGCCGTGGCGTTAGCGAAACGGACTTCGCTGGTGCTGGTTGTTGCCGTCGCGTTGCTGACGATTTACGGCACGCTGGTGTAATCAGCAGGTGGCACGCCGAAATCGGGCGTGCCATCATCCCGCCAGCTGAAATATTTTAGTCGGGTATGGCGGTTCGGATCCCAGAGCGGATCGCCCTCAATTTCCGTGTAATTACGTGCGTGGTAAACCAGCACGTCGCGTCCTGTCTCATCCTGGGTAAAACTGTTGTGGCCCGGCCCGTACTGGTGGTTGTCCCAGCTGGACACAAATACCGGCCGTGCTGATTTCTGCCAGGCCGCGGCATCAAGCGGGTTGGCATCCGCGGTAATCGACAGGATCCCCAGACAATAATTCTCATCGGTGGCGCTGGCGGAATAGGTCACAAACAGCCGATCGCCGTGACGAATGACCGCCGGTCCTTCATTAACGCTGAACCCGGCACACTCCCACTCATATTCCGGCCGGCTCAGCATTACGGGCGTGCCTTTCAGCGTCCAGGGATTCAGCAGCTCAGCCAGATAGAGGTTGGAGTTACCGGGAATGACGGGATCTTTCTGCGCCCAGAGATACCAGTTTTTGCCCTGATGCACGAAGTGGGTGGCATCCAGAGAGAAGCTGTCTAAATGGGTGAAGACCCTGCGGCAGGGCTGCCATTCGCCCTGCAATGGATCTGCGGCCTCGCACACCAGTGCGTACATCCGATGCTGGAATAATCCCTCTTTAATATCGCGCGTCGGTGCCGCCGCGAAATAGATCACCCACAGCCCGTCGATATAGTGCAGCTCCGGTGCCCAGATGAGTTCGCTGCAGGGACCGCTCTCCGGCTTGCGCCAGACCACCACCGGCTCTGCGCTGCGCAGGTCAGCCAGCGTGGTGGCGCGGCGAATCTCCAGCCGGTCATACTCCGGCACCGATGCCACAAAATAGTAGTGCTGCTCATGGCGCAAAATAAAGGGATCGGCGCGCTGCTCAATAAAAGGATTTGGCAGGATTGAAGTCATTTAACATCTCCGGTTGGCGTGGCAGCACGGTTGTGCAGACGAACAGTGTGTAAGTCGTGGAAGTTTTCGCGACGCAGCGCCAGATCCTGCTGGATGGTGAGCATCATTTTGCGGTCAACCTTCATCAGCCGCACCACACCTGCGGTAATCAGATAGCCGATACCCGGAATAACGGTGAACAGCAGCATGATGCCGTCAATCGCCTCGGCTGACTGCTGTTTTGCGCCCGCGTTGTAGCCATATATTGAGAGCAGAAAACCGACCATCGCACCGGCGACCGCCAGTCCTACCTTAAGGAAGAAGAGGTTGCCGGAGAAGCTGATGCCGGTAATGCGTTTACCGGTTTTCCATTCGCCGTAGTCATCCACATCAGCCATCAGCGACCAGTGCAGGGGGGAGGGGATCTGATGCAGAATATTCAGCACAAAATAAGCCACCACGACCATCAGGGTGGCGTGCGGATCGATCCAGTAAAAGCCGCTGGAAAAAAGGGCCAGTACGATATTCGTCCAGAAGAAAACTTTGAGTTTGCACCAGCGATCGGTGAGCAGTTTTGCCAGCGTGCTGCCGAACATCATGCCAATCACTCCCAGGCTGATAAACAGCGTGGCGAAGTGCGTTGACTGGCCCATGACCCAGGTCACGTAATACATGGTGGCCGCCATGCGGATAAAGCCAGGACAGACGTTACAGAAGGTCAGCAGCAGAATGCGCACCCACTGGTCATTCTTCCAGACGTCACGCAGATCTTTCTTCAGGTCATCATTGCTCGGCACGGCCGGGCGAATACGTTCCCGTACCGTGGCAAAGCAGAACAGAAACATCGCCAGACCAATGGTGGCCAGTACCGCCATCGCCATCTGGTAGCCGCGTGCTTTGTCTTCACCACCAAACCACTCCGCCATCGGCAGCAGCGACAGTGACAGTATCAGCGTCGCGATGCCGACCATGACAAAGCGGTAAGACTGGCAGGAGACGCGCTCACCGGGATCGTTGGTAATCACGCCGCCCAGAGAACAGTAAGGAATGTTAATCGCGGTGTAGGTCAGCGACATCAGAAAGTAGGTGACGAAGGCCCAGATTACCTTGTTGTGATAAGTCCAGTCGGGCGTGGTGAACATCAATACGCTGAAGACCACATAGGGCACGGAAACCCACAGCAGCCAGGGACGAAAACGGCCCCAGCGACTCTGAGTGCGATCGGCGATGGCACCCATAATCGGATCGGTGACCGCATCCAGTACTCTGACCGAGAGTAACAGCGTTCCTACCAGCGCCGGGGCCAGTCCGAAAACATCGGTATAGAAGTAGTTCAGGAACAGCATGATGGCACCGCCAATCATGTTGCATCCGGCATCGCCCATGCCATAACCCAGCTTTTCTTTAAATGAGAGTGCTGCGGGCTTCATTTTGCTTCTCCTGCAAACCGTGAAGCCAGTGATTATTAGGGTTGAAGCCGTCTGTGACGCAGCAGCAATTGGTTACAGAGATGGACAAAACAGGCGGGCGCAAAAAAATGTGAACTGATACGCACCAGCGAGCCAGTTCACATTACTTTATAGAGGGTATTTTTAACGAAAGGGGGTTTACGCAGCGCTGTTGTTCTGGCCTTCAACCAGTCCGCCAACGAAGCTGCCAAGCCAGCCACCAATATTGCCAAAGAGAGTGCTGGCAACAGAACCTACTAAACCGGAAATAAATGGCACCGGGATCAGGGAGCCGAGTATATTACCGATTAATGAACCGGCCTGCTTACCCACAGTGGTAGTAATATCCTGAATCATGCCACAGCCACTTACGGCCAAAATTTCTGATGGTGCGAGTTCCCGCATAATAATTTTTTCCTTAATCAGGTTAGAAGCAGGAAAAAATTACCATCTCAAGCCAGTAATAAAAATAGTAATAGAGCTAAAGTGGCCGGTGCGCCCTGACAGCGCGCACCGGATGAGCAAAAAGATCAGGCTTTCTGCGTCTGGTTCTTAATAAAGTAACCTATACCCAGAATGACCAGCCAGACCGGGATCAGCCAGACTGAGATCGCCATACCCGGCGTGGTCGCCATCAGCACCAGAATTCCCGCCAGGAAGATCAGGCAAATCCAGTTACCCGCCGGATAGAGCAGCGCTTTAAAGCGGGTTGTGACGCCCTGCTGATCTTTCTTACGACGGAACTTGAGGTGCGCCAGGCTGATCATCGCCCAGTTAATCACCAGTGCGGAGACCACCAGCGACATCAGCAGGCCAAATGCTTGACCCGGCATCAGGTAGTTGATCAGCACGCACAGTGCAGTGGCAACAGCCGAGACCAGAATTGTTAAGACCGGCACACCGCGACGATCGACCTTGAGCAGCGCTTTTGGCGCATTGCCCTGCTGTGCCAGACCAAACAGCATCCGGCTGTTGCAGTAAACGCAGCTGTTATAGACCGACAGGGCCGCCGTCAGGATCACCACATTCAGCGCATTCGCCACCATGGCATCGCCCAGCTCGTGGAAGATAAAGACAAACGGGCTGACTTCTGACGTAACACGGCTCCACGGCATCAGAGACAGCAGCACCGCCAGCGAACCAATGTAAAAAATCAGGATACGCCACAGCACCTGGTTCGTTGCTTTTGGAATGCTCACTTCCGGGTTATCAGCCTCTGCTGCGGTGATACCCACCAGCTCCAGTCCGCCGAACGAGAACATAATAATTGCCATGACCGCGACCAGACCGCCGATGCCATGCGGGAAAAAGCCGCCCTGATCCCACAGGTTGCGCACGGTCGCCTGCGGACCCGCGTGACCGCTGAACAGCAGCCAGCCACCAAACAGGATCATGCCGATGACCGCGACCACTTTAATAATGGCAAACCAGAACTCCATCTCACCGAACACTTTCACGTTAGTCAGGTTGATGGCGTTGATCATGACAAAGAAGATGGCTGCCGAGGCCCAGGTCGGAAAGTCGGGCCACCAGAATTGGATATATTTGCCGACGGCAGTGAGCTCGGCCATGGCGACCAGCACGTAAAGGACCCAGTAGTTCCAGCCTGAGGCGAAGCCGGCAAAGTTACCCCAGTATTTGTAGGCGAAGTGGCTGAAGCTGCCGGCAACCGGCTCTTCAACCACCATTTCACCCAGCTGACGCATGATTAAAAAGGCAATAAAACCGGCAATCGCATAGCCCAGAATAACGGCCGGTCCGGCGGATTCAATGACCGATGCACTGCCCAGAAACAGGCCAGTTCCCACTGCACCACCCAGCGCGATGAGCTGAATATGGCGGTTCTTAAGACCACGTTTCAGCGCTTCGCCTTGCTGTTGTTCCATACAAACCTCGTGATGTTTTTATTCTTCTTTTGCAGCGCAGTCCGCTGTAATGAAGTAGTTACAATAACGTATTGATTATTTTACGGTATCCGGCGTGCTGAATGCTGCCATCTGCTACCCTGGCGACAAGAATAGTGATAAGCGAATCGCTTTGCACCTGCTTTCGCCTTTCGTGCTGAGAGTTGACTGAAAAAACGCCGTCGCGGTCACGTCTGTCCCCCGCAAACTTCTGCCATGAAATGCCGTTAATGACGAATAGCTTTCACTTATGGTTACCGCTGCGCTCAGGCCCTGGGCGGGTGTAAGGTTTGGTAAAAGTGCATTTATTTAACATCTACAGGAGCATGGATTTTTCATTTTTTTAACCGCGAGTTAGCGTCAGCACAGGCTTGCGGGATATGTGAATGTCGCAGACACCATATAGACACAAGGTGAATACTTTGTTACTTTACCGGCACCTCTTTGCAATTGGTATTACCAATTTACTCCGGACGATTGGCTTAATAAGAAGGGATGATGGCTTACAGTAAGATTCGCCAACCCAAGCTCTCCGACGCTATCGAGCAACAGCTCGAATCCCTGATTATGGAAGGGACCCTGCGTCCGGGAGAGAAGCTGCTCCCTGAGCGCGAACTCGCTAAACAATTCGATGTCTCACGTCCATCTCTCCGCGAAGCGATCCAACGCTTAGAAGCGAAAGGATTATTGCTGCGCCGTCAGGGCGGCGGAACATTCGTACAGGAGCATCTCTGGCAAAGCATGAGTGACCCACTCGTTGAGCTTCTCGCTGACCATCCGGAATCACAGTTTGACCTGCTGGAAACGCGTCATGCCTTAGAGGGCATCGCGGCCTATTACGCGGCGCTGCGCGGCACGGAAGAAGACCTGCTGCGCATTCGCGACTGCCATGTGCACATCCAGCAGGCGCAGGACAGCGGCGATTTAGACGCCGAAGCGGACGCCGTGATGCAGTATCAGATCGCTGTCACAGAAGCGGCCCATAATGTTGTGCTTTTACATTTGCTACGCTCAATGGGCCCTATGCTGGAACAAAACGTCCGTCAGAATTTCGAATTGCTCTACTCGCGCCGGGAAATGCTGGCAAAAGTGAGCGGTCACCGCGCCAGAATCTTTGAGGCGATTGTGGCTCGTGAGCCAGAAAAAGCGCGCGAGGCTTCACACCGTCACCTGGCGTTCATAGAGGAAATCTTGCTGGACAGAAGTCGGGAGCAGAGCCGTCGTGAACGCTCCCTGCGTCGTTTACAGCAACGTAAGGAATAACGTGCGACAAAGATCGTACGGACATCAGACGAGCCTGCCTGCATCTGCTTAAACAGGCTCCCGATTATTCAACGTATTAGACACAGATAAGGAACACACCCATGTCAGAACGTTTACACAATGACGTGGATCCGATTGAAACTCGTGACTGGCTACAGGCGATCGAATCGGTCATCCGTGAAGAAGGTGTTGAACGTGCACAGTATCTGATTGATCAGGTACTGGGTGCAGCCCGCAAAGGCGGCGTAAAAGTGGCTGCAGGTTCGTCTGCAATCAGCAACTACATCAACTCTATTGCCGTTGAAGATGAACCCGATTATCCGGGCAACACCTCTCTTGAACGTCGTATCCGTTCCGCAATCCGCTGGAACGCCATCATGTCGGTGCTGCGCGCGTCGAAGAAAGATCTGGAACTCGGTGGTCACATGTCCTCCTTCCAGTCTTCTGCGACGATTTATGAAGTGTGCTTCAACCACTTCTTCCGCGCCCGTAGTGACAAGGATGGCGGCGATCTGGTCTATTTCCAGGGCCACATCTCTCCAGGCATCTATGCCCGTGCGTTCCTTGAAGGTCGCCTGACTGAAGATCAAATGAACAACTTCCGTCAGGAAGTTGACGGTAAAGGTCTCTCTTCTTATCCGCACCCGAAATTAATGCCGGAATTCTGGCAGTTCCCGACCGTATCAATGGGTCTGGGTCCATTGTCAGCGATCTATCAGGCGAAATTCCTGAAGTATCTGGAACACCGTGGCCTGAAAGACACCTCTGCTCAGACCGTTTATGCCTTTCTGGGTGACGGCGAGATGGATGAGCCGGAATCAAAAGGTGCGATCACCATCGCAACTCGTGAAAAACTGGATAACCTTGTCTTCATCATCAACTGCAACCTGCAGCGTCTGGATGGCCCGGTAACCGGTAATGGCAAGATCATCAACGAGCTGGAAGGCATCTTTGCCGGTGCTGGCTGGGAAGTGATCAAGGTCATCTGGGGCGGACGCTGGGATGAGCTGCTGCGCAAAGATACCAGCGGCAAGCTGATTCAACTGATGAACGAAACCGTTGACGGTGACTACCAGACCTTCAAATCCCGTGATGGTGCCTATGTGCGTGAGCACTTCTTTGGTAAATATCCGGAAACCGCCGCGCTGGTTAAAGACATGTCCGATGATGAAATCTGGGCACTGAACCGTGGCGGCCACGATCCGAAGAAAATCTACGCGGCACTGAAAAAAGCGCAGGACACCAAAGGCAAGCCAGTACTGATCCTGGCGCATACCATCAAAGGTTATGGTATGGGCGACACCGCGGAAGGCAAAAACATTGCTCACCAGGTGAAGAAGATGAACATGGATGGCGTGCGCTATATCCGTGATCGCTTCAACGTGCCGGTTGCTGACGATAAAATCGAAGAACTGCCGTACGTCACCTTTGAGAAAGGCTCAGAAGAGCATGCTTATCTGCACGGTCAGCGTGAGAAGTTAGGCGGCTATCTGCCAACGCGTCAGCCGAAGTTCACTGAGAAGCTGGAAATGCCAGCACTCGAAGAGTTCAGTGCGCTGCTGGATGAGCAGAACAAAGAGATCTCGACCACTATCGCCTTTGTACGTGCCCTGAACGTGATGCTGAAGAACAAGTCGATCAAAGATCGCCTGGTTCCGATCCTCGCCGATGAAGCGCGTACCTTTGGTATGGAAGGTCTGTTCCGTCAGATCGGTATCTACAGCCCGAACGGTCAGCAGTACACACCGCAGGACCGCGAGCAGGTTGCCTACTACAAAGAAGACGAGAAAGGCCAGATTCTGCAGGAAGGGATCAACGAGCTGGGCGCAGGTTCATCCTGGCTGGCTGCGGCGACCTCTTACAGCACCAACAACCTGCCGATGATTCCGTTCTACATCTATTACTCGATGTTCGGCTTCCAGCGTATCGGCGATCTGATGTGGCTGGCGGGCGACCAGCAGGCGCGCGGCTTCCTGGTCGGCGGCACCTCCGGTCGTACGACGCTGAACGGCGAAGGTCTGCAGCATGAAGATGGTCACAGCCATATTCAGTCTCTGACTATCCCGAACTGTATCTCTTACGATCCATCTTATGCCTATGAAGTGGCTGTCATCATGCATGACGGTCTGGTGCGTATGTATGGCGAAGCGCAGGAGAACGTTTACTACTACATCACCACGCTGAACGAAAACTACCACATGCCAGCCATGCCGCAGGGCGTGGAAGAGGGTATCCGTAAGGGTATCTATAAGCTGGAAACGGTAGAGGGCAGCAAAGGTAAAGTGCAGCTGCTGGGCTCAGGTTCTATCCTGCGTCACGTGCGTGAAGCGGCGCAGATCCTGGCGAAAGATTACGGTATTGGCTCTGATGTCTACAGCGTGACCTCGTTCACCGAGCTGGCGCGTGATGGTCAGGATTGTGAGCGCTGGAACATGCTGCATCCGACTGAAGAAGCGCGTGTACCTTACATCGCTCAGGTGATGAATGACGCACCTGCTGTTGCTTCAACCGACTATATGAAACTGTTCGCTGAGCAGGTTCGTAGCTATGTCCCGGCCAGCGATTATCGCGTACTGGGTACCGATGGCTTTGGTCGTTCTGACAGCCGTGAGAACCTGCGTCATCACTTTGAAGTTGATGCATCTTATGTGGTGGTTGCCGCGCTGGGTGAGCTGGCTAAACGCGGCGAGATCGAGAAGAAAGTGGTGGCCGATGCGATCACCAAATTCAATATCGATGCCGATAAAGTTAACCCGCGTCTGGCTTAAGAGGTAATAGAGTAATGGCTATCGAAATTAAGGTACCGGATATCGGGTCTGACGAAGTTGAAGTCACCGAGATTCTGGTGAAAGTTGGCGACAAGGTGGAAGCCGAGCAGTCGCTGATCACCGTGGAAGGCGACAAAGCCTCAATGGAAGTGCCGTCGCCGCAGGCGGGCGTAGTGAAAGAGATTAAGATCTCAACCGGTGACAAAGTTGAGACCGGCTCACTGATCATGGTGTTTGACGCTGAAGGTGCTGCTGAAGCAGCACCAGCACCGGCCGCAGAGAAAAAAGCGGATGCGGCACCAGCGCCAGCCGCTGCTACGGCCACTGCCAGCAAAGAAGTGGCGGTTCCGGATATCGGCGGTGACGAAGTCGAAGTCACTGAGATTCTGGTTAAGGTTGGCGACAAAGTCGAAGCCGAGCAGTCACTGATTGTGGTGGAAGGTGATAAAGCCTCAATGGAAGTCCCGGCTCCGTTCGCGGGTGTGGTCAAAGAGATCACCATTGCGACCGGCGACAAAGTCAGCACCGGTTCAGCCATCATGGTCTTTGAAGCAGAAGGCGCAGCACCGGCCTCTGACGCGAAGCCAGAAGTGAAAGAAGAAGCAGCATCGGCACCCGCCGCTGCGGCAGGCGCAAAAGAAGTTAACGTTCCGGATATCGGCGGTGATGAAGTCGAAGTCACCGAGATCCTGGTCAAAGTTGGCGACAAAGTTGACGCTGAGCAGTCACTGATCGTGGTTGAAGGCGACAAAGCCTCAATGGAAGTCCCTGCGCCGTTTGCAGGTACTGTCAAAGAGCTGAAAGTTGCCACTGGCGATAAAGTCAGCACTGGCTCACTGATCATGGTGTTCGAAGTCGAAGGTGCTGCTCCGGCCGCCCCTGCGGCAGCGAAACAGGAAGCCGCACCGGCACCTGCTGCCAAATCTGATGCTAAGCCAGCCGCCGCGGCACCAGCAGCTAAAGCCGACAGCAAAGGTGAGTTCGCAGAGAACGACGCTTACGTTCACGCGACCCCGGTGATCCGTCGCCTGGCGCGCGAGTTCGGTGTGAACCTGGCGAAAGTCAAAGGCACCGGTCGTAAAGGTCGCATTCTGAAAGAAGACGTGCAGACTTACGTGAAAGACGCCGTGAAACGCGCTGAAGCAGCACCTGCTGCTGCAAGCGGCGGCGGTCTGCCGGGCATGCTGCCATGGCCGAAAGTTGATTTCAGTAAGTTTGGCGAAATCGAAGAAGTCGAACTGGGTCGTATCCAGAAAATTTCTGGCGCGAACCTGAGCCGTAACTGGGTGATGATCCCGCACGTTACGCATTTCGACAAAACTGATATCACCGATCTGGAAGCGTTCCGTAAGCAGCAGAATGCTGAAGCAGAGAAGCGTAAGCTGGATGTGAAATACACGCCTGTCGTGTTCATCATGAAAGCGGTTGCTGCGGCGCTTGAGCAGATGCCACGCTTCAACAGCTCGCTGTCTGAAGATGCGCAGAAACTGACGCTGAAGAAATATATCAACATCGGTGTGGCGGTTGATACGCCAAATGGCCTGGTTGTTCCGGTCTTCAAAGACGTGAATAAGAAGGGCATCACCGAGCTGTCGCGTGAACTGATGGCGATTTCGAAGAAAGCGCGTGACGGTAAGCTGACAGCGGGCGACATGCAGGGTGGATGTTTCACCATCTCCAGCCTGGGCGGCCTGGGCACCACACACTTCGCGCCGATCGTTAACGCGCCGGAAGTGGCTATCCTGGGTGTCTCTAAATCGGCGATGGAGCCAGTGTGGAATGGTAAAGAGTTTACGCCGCGTCTGATGATGCCGATTTCTCTCTCCTTCGACCACCGCGTGATCGACGGTGCTGATGGTGCGCGATTCATCACCATTATCGGCAATATGTTGTCTGACATTCGTCGTTTAGTTATGTAAATGTGAAGAAGGCCGGCGGATGCCGGCCTTCCTTTAACGATTCGTCGCGCCGCTGTTGGCAGTTTGTTAACAATTCTGTAAACTCTTGCGGTGAAAGTCCCGGTGGAACAAGGGCATTATAAGAACGTCTGACCCGCCGGATATCAATTAAGAGGTCATGATGAGTACAGAGATTAAAACCCAGGTCGTGGTACTTGGGGCAGGTCCTGCAGGTTACTCTGCAGCCTTCCGTTGTGCGGATTTAGGTCTGGAAACCGTACTGGTAGAGCGTTACAGCACCCTCGGTGGTGTTTGTCTGAACGTCGGTTGTATCCCATCTAAAGCGCTGCTGCACGTTGCTAAAGTGATTGAAGAGGCAAAAGCCCTTGAAGAGCACGGCATTGTGTTTGGCCAGCCATCTACTGATATCAACAAGATTCGCAGCTGGAAAGAGAAGGTTATTAACCAGTTGACTGGCGGCCTGTCAGGTATGGCAAAAGGTCGTAAAGTCACCGTGGTGAATGGCCTCGGCAAATTCACCGGTGCTAACACCCTGATGGTGGAAGGAGAAGGCGGCGCGACCACCATCAATTTCGACAACGCCATCATCGCTGCGGGTTCACGCCCAATCGAACTGCCATTCATTCCACATGAAGATCCACGCGTCTGGGACTCTACCGATGCGCTGGAACTGAAAGAAGTGCCGAAGCGTCTGCTGGTCATGGGCGGCGGTATCATCGGTCTGGAAATGGCGACGGTCTATCACGCGCTGGGTTCAGAGATCGATGTGGTTGAGATGTTCGACCAGGTTATCCCTGCTGCGGATAAAGACGTGGTGAAAGTCTTTACCAAGAAAATCAGCAAGAAATTTAACCTGATGCTGGAAACTAAAGTGACCGCCGTTGAAGCAAAAGACGATGGCATTTACGTTTCAATGGAAGGCAAAAAAGCACCAGGCGAAGCGCAGCGTTATGACGCGGTGCTGGTTGCTATCGGTCGTGTGCCGAACGGTAAAGGTCTGGATGCCGGTAAAGCGGGCGTGGAAGTGGACGATCGCGGCTTTATCCGCGTCGACAAGCAGATGCGTACCAATGTGCCACACATCTATGCTATCGGCGACATCGTCGGTCAGCCGATGCTGGCGCATAAAGGCGTGCATGAAGGCCACGTAGCGGCAGAAGTGATCTCTGGTCTGAAGCACTACTTCGATCCGAAAGTGATCCCTTCGATTGCCTATACTGAGCCAGAAGTTGCCTGGGTCGGTCTGACCGAGAAAGAAGCGAAAGAGAAGGGCATCAGCTACGAGACCTCCACCTTCCCGTGGGCTGCCTCTGGCCGTGCTATCGCTTCAGATTGTGCAGACGGCATGACCAAGCTGATTTTCGACAAAGAGACGCACCGTGTTATCGGTGGCGCGATTGTCGGTACTAACGGCGGCGAGCTGTTAGGCGAAATCGGTCTGGCCATTGAGATGGGTTGTGATGCGGAAGATATTGCGCTGACCATCCACGCTCACCCGACCCTGCATGAGTCAGTAGGCCTTGCTGCAGAAATCTTCGAAGGTAGCATCACCGATCTGCCTAACGCGAAAGCGAAGAAGAAGTAAGTTTCTGCTGCTGCAAAGAGAAAGCTCCCGTTACGGGGGCTTTTTTTTGGTCTGGATTTGGTGTTGGATATTATGTGTGCATTTGGGATGATTCAGGGTGTAAAATCTGGTGAAATTTTAGGGTGTGTAAAAGCTTATATAAATCAAAGGGATGTTTTTAGAGTGTTCCCCGCGTGAGCGGGGATAAACCGCTATCCTGAAGCGTCACTTAATCAGGAGGCATGTGTTCCCCGCGTGAGCGGGGATAAACCGCGACTTAGCCGGACCAAACAGTGCCCTGATTTGTATTCCCCGCGCCAGCGGGAATACAGAACAGACGTACATAGCGAGCCACATCATTGAGGACCACGATATGAGATATCCGATTTACATTCACAGAACTGACACAGGAACTTATAGCGGATTTGTGCCGGACATTCAGGGCTGTTTTTTTGCTGATGATACGTTTAACAAAACGATAGAGGATGCGGCTAGCGCTATAGATGCACACGTAGAGTTCACCGTTAATGAAGGTGGCCGTATACCCGTTGCGCGGACGTTCGAAATTTATGCAGATGATCCGGACTGTCAGGGCGGGACCTGGGCCTATGTCGATGTCGATTTGAGCAAGTATGATGGCCAGCCTGTAAACTAAATATTACGTGTTCCCCGCGTCAGCGGTAAAAAGCTGATGAGCTGTTAAAAACATGTCTCAGCGTAAGTATGTTCCCTGCTTCAGCAGGGAACTACTGGTGGTTTGCCACCTATGGTGTTTTTCAAAATCCGGCGTAATGTTAAAATAAATTCAAATCAATTAATGAGTTATGCTCTTCTCCTGCGCCACCCGCTCAACAAACATCTGCGCCAGTTCAGCAATGGCACTGTTGCCGGGCAGCCTCTCTTCATTGATATACATCACCAGCGTACTACTGCGTCGGCGACCCTGGAGCAGGGGCAGGGGACGGAGTTCACCGCTCTCTAAGAGGCCCGCGATATTCTGTTCCGGTAGCCAGCCATAGCCAAGCTGGTGCTGGACCGCTTCAATCGCTGCCGACAGGGTAGTGAATGACCAGTTTTCTGCCTGATCGCCACTCACCTCTGACTGCTGCTGTTGCTGGCGATCCAGAATGGTAATGCAGGGCCAGCGCGCCAGTGTGGCAGCATTAAGCGGGGCAGGTTCACTGTGCAGCGGGTGATCGCGATGGGCGACGGCAACGAAATCGACGCTCATCAGGCTTTCGCCAGCCAACGGCTCAGCGCCATATTGCGCCACCAGCCAGAGATCGGCCTGTTGTTCTGCCAGCCTGTCTGGTGTTTCGCTGCGGACAATTTCGCTAAACCAGATGCGCACATGTGGATAGCGTTGCTGAAATATATTGAGCACATCAAACAGCAGAGGTTTTGGAAAGGTAGCATCCACCATTAAATCAATGCGCGAACGTTCCCCCCTTCGCAGAGCACTGGCCTTAGCTTCAAGCGCGCTAAATCCTTCCAGTAGTGGACGTACCTGCGCAAGTAACTGATGTCCTTCAGCACTCAGAACGGCACGGCGTCCCACCTGCTCCAGCAGTTCCATGTCGAGCCGTTGTTGAAGCAGACTCAACTGATAGCTTAATGAGGACTGACTGCGATTATTCTTCTCCGCGGCCAGCGCAAAACTCCCTTCCTTTACGACGGCGTCGAGCAGATACCACTGTTCCAGCGTTGTTTTGTACATGGCAATCCATCTAAAAATTGAATAATTTAGTGCTAAAAATAGCGTTATTAATCGCTTTTGTAACGCGCAATAATCACCTCAAGGAAAACAAATGAGGAATGCATTATGAGCACTTTTGATAAACATGACCTGTCTGGCATCGTTGGCAAACATCTGGTTTACACCTATGACAATGGCTGGAACTACGAGCTCTACATTAAAAATGCCAGCACCATCGACTATCGCATTCACAGTGGCATGGTCGGCAATCGCTGGGTTAAAAATCAGCATGTTTATGTGGTTCGCCTGGCGCAGGATGTCTATAAAGTTTCCTGGACTGAACCAACCGGCACTGATGTCAGCCTGGCCGTTAATCTGGCGGATAAAATTTTCCACGGCACCATTTTCTTCCCACGCTGGGTCATGAACAATCCGGAAAAAACCGTCTGCTTCCAGAATGATCATCTGGAAGAGATGGCGAAATTCCGCGAAGCGGGTCCGGCTTATCCAACCGAAGTGATTGATGAGTTCGCGACGCTGACCGTGATTCGTGATGTGGGTGAAAACAACGAAAGCGTGATTGACTGCCCGCCTGATCAGCTGCCCGCCAATTTTCCGGAAAACCTGAAAAATTAAGAGTGAACAGAAGAGGTCATGATGACCTCTTCTGCTTAGCTATTTATGACTTGTAGCTTCTGATGTGTAACGTATGAGGACGAAAAAATGGATTTATCGACGAAGGTTTTTATCAGCAGTGACCAGCACGACGGTTTCGGTGTCAGTTCCACCATCATCATGGGTGAGAAAGAGGCGATGTTAGTCGACGCCCAGTTCACGCTGTCGAATGCGCATCGATTAGTCGCTGAAATTATCGAAACCGGTCTCGACCTGAAACGCATTTTTATTACCCACCTGCATCCCGATCATTTTCTGGGTCTTGAAGTGATTAAATCCGTCTTTCCGGATGCCGAAATCTTCTCCTATAAGCAGGTCGCCGAAGACGTTAATGACGCCTTTGACTTCAAAATTGATTACTGGGGTAAGCAGGTATTAAAAGAGAATGGTGCCCGCACTAAGTTTCCGATTACTGAACTGGAAGAGGATACGATCTGGCTGGAAGGGCAGGAGATTAAAATTCTGAGCGATCTCAGTGGCGATTGTATTCGTGTGACACCGCTCTGGATCCCGTCGACGAAAACGCTGATCGCCTCCGACGTGGTCTTCGCTGATGCACACGTCTGGATTGCCGATATGCGCACGCCGGATCGCATACAGAAATGGATGGAAAGCCTGGACAAGCTGGAAGCGCTGGAGCCGAAAGTGCTGATCCCTGGGCATTCGCGCACTACGCCAACCCTCAGCCCGTCGGCGATTGGCTTTACCCGCACCTATATCAACGATTTCATCAGGACGCTGCATAAGGTCAAAAACAGCGAAGAGCTGGTGCAGGAGATGGAGCGAATCTATCCCAACCTGCCGGTGAAAATCTGTCTCGACTACAGTGCACGGATTCTGAAAGATCACTACGTCTGGCCGGGTGACTGGCCGGTATCACTGCGGGAAATGAAAACCACGCTGTAATCGTCTCTGGCGTCAATAACACCAGGCCTGTCTCCGGCCTGGTGTTGATATCTGCCCGCATTCACCTCTGTGGTAACCCCGAAGCCCGTTCACTTCTATTCCTGCCAGTTATCTATTTCCCTGAATCACTTCACTAAAACTGCGCCAAGGCTGACTTAACCCTGCCGTTTCTTCTGTGAAATCCGTTACGCTGCAAAGAGACCCAATCAGCCAGCTTAGCTGGCTGATGCGGGATAATAAGCGGGCAGAACGAGCGCAGAGGATTATGTTGTATTTTTGTAAACAGATTAACAAACAGACGAAATCCTGCTATTCTGCCCTCCGCGAAACCGGGCACCTCAACCTGGACGAGAAAGGGAAGTGTGTTCTCCATAAGTGAGCAAGGTGGTCGGAAAGCCCTACATAATGAGAGCGAGGATAACGTCGTGCTAGAAGAATACCGTAAGCACGTTGCCGAGCGTGCTGCCCAGGGAATTGTACCTAAGCCTTTAGAGGCTTCCCAGATGGCCGCGCTGGTTGAACTGCTGAAAAATCCACCTGCGGGTGAAGAAGAATTTTTGACCGATTTATTGGTCAACCGAGTCCCACCTGGCGTCGATGAAGCGGCGTATGTCAAAGCCGGTTTCCTGGCGGCTGTCGCCAAAGGCGAAGCAACCTCTCCTCTGATATCTCCTGAAAAAGCGGTTGAACTGCTCGGCACCATGCAGGGCGGTTACAATATTCATCCGCTGATTGAAGCGCTGGACGATAGCAAACTGGCACCCATCGCGGCGAAAGCCCTTTCACACACGCTGCTGATGTTCGACAACTTCTATGATGTCGAAGAAAAAGCGAAAGCGGGTAATGAATACGCGAAGCAGGTGATGCAGTCCTGGGCCGATGCGGAGTGGTATCTGTCACGCCCTGAGCTGGCTGAGAAGATCACCGTTACGGTGTTTAAAGTCACTGGCGAAACCAACACCGACGACCTCTCTCCGGCCCCGGATGCCTGGTCACGTCCTGACATTCCACTGCACGCTCTGGCGATGCTGAAAAATGCCCGTGAAGGCATTGAGCCGGATGAAGCGGGCAATATCGGCCCGATCAAACAGATCGAAGCACTGAAGACCAAAGGCTTCCCACTGGCCTATGTCGGCGACGTGGTCGGAACCGGTTCTTCACGTAAATCCGCAACCAACTCGGTGCTGTGGTTTATGGGCGACGACATCCCGAACGTGCCGAATAAAAAAGGCGGCGGCGTGGTGCTGGGCAGCAAAATTGCACCCATCTTCTTCAACACGATGGAAGATGCGGGCGCACTGCCGATTGAAGTGGACGTTAATGCTCTGAATATGGGCGATGTCATCGACATCTATCCGTTCAAAGGCGAAGTCCGCAACCACGAAACCAACGAACTGCTGGCCAGCTTCGAACTTAAAACCGAAGTGCTGATTGACGAAGTGCGCGCCGGTGGCCGTATTCCGCTGATCATCGGTCGCGGCCTGACCACCAAAGCGCGCGAATCGCTGGGTCTGCCGCACAGCACCGTGTTCCGTCAGGCGAAAGATGTTGCGGAGAGCACCCGTGGGTTCTCACTGGCGCAGAAAATGGTTGGCCGTGCCTGTGGCGTCGCCGGTATTCGTCCGGGTGCCTATTGCGAACCGAAGATGACCTCGGTTGGCTCGCAGGATACCACCGGTCCGATGACCCGTGACGAGCTGAAAGATCTGGCTTGCCTGGGCTTCTCGACCGATCTGGTGATGCAGTCCTTCTGTCACACCGCCGCCTATCCTAAGCCGGTGGATGTGAACACGCACCACACGCTGCCAGACTTCATCATGAACCGTGGCGGTGTCTCACTGCGTCCGGGCGACGGCATTATTCACAGCTGGCTGAACCGTATGCTGCTGCCGGATACCGTAGGAACCGGCGGTGACTCCCATACCCGTTTCCCAATCGGCATCTCTTTCCCGGCGGGTTCAGGCCTGGTGGCGTTTGCGGCAGCGACGGGCGTTATGCCGCTCGACATGCCGGAATCGGTACTGGTGCGCTTCAAAGGTAAGATGGAGCCAGGCATTACTCTGCGCGATCTGGTTCACGCCATTCCGCTGTATGCCATCAAACAGGGTCTGCTGACCGTTGAGAAGAAAGGTAAGAAAAACATCTTCTCTGGCCGCATTCTTGAGATTGAAGGTCTGCCGGATCTGAAAGTCGAGCAGGCGTTTGAACTATCCGATGCGTCAGCCGAGCGCTCCGCTGCGGGCTGTACCATCAAGCTGGATAAAGCGCCGATTATCGAATATCTGAACTCCAACATCGTGCTGCTGAAGTGGATGATCGCAGAAGGCTACGGCGATCGCCGTACGCTGGAGCGTCGCGTTGAAAGCATGGAGAAATGGCTGGCCGATCCTCAGTTGCTGGAAGCCGATGCGGATGCGGAATACGCCGCCGTGATCGAAATCGATCTGGCTGACATCAAAGAGCCGATCCTCTGTGCGCCAAACGATCCCGACGATGCCCGTCTGCTCTCTGACGTTCAGGGCGAGAAGATCGACGAAGTGTTTATTGGTTCGTGCATGACTAACATTGGTCACTTCCGTGCTGCCGGTAAACTGCTGGATAGCCACAAAGGCCAGCTGCCAACCCGTCTGTGGGTGGCTCCGCCAACCAAGATGGATGCGGCGCAGCTGACCGAAGAGGGCTATTACAGCGTATTCGGCAAAAGCGGTGCGCGTATCGAGATCCCGGGCTGTTCACTCTGTATGGGTAACCAGGCCCGTGTGGCTGATGGTTCGACGGTGGTTTCCACTTCGACCCGTAACTTCCCGAACCGTCTGGGTACCGGTGCTAACGTCTACCTGGCATCTGCAGAGCTGGCGGCAGTGGCTTCACTGTTAGGCCGTCTGCCAACGCCGGATGAGTATCAGCAATTTATGGCGCAGGTCGATAAAACGGCCAGCGACACCTATCGCTATCTCAACTTCGACCAGCTGGCGCAGTACACCGACAAAGCTGACGGCGTGATTTTCCAGACCGCAGTCTGATTCCTCACCTGGCAGTAACCGAAAGGGGCGATGATTCGCCCCTTTTTTACGCCTGTGCATTGAGGACGGTTCGATCAAAAGCTGGATTTCGCCAGACAGCCTGTAATAATGCGCGACGTATCACACTATGCCGTGCAGGCAGCGCTGACACTCATTGAGTGACGCGATGACGTTAAGAGGAACGGGCGATGGAATATGAATTTTTACGCGATGTGACCGGACAGATTAAGGTTCGTATGTCGATGGATCATGAAGCGGTCGGCCACTGGTTCAACGAAGAGGTGAAAAACGATCCAGGATTGCTGGATGAAGTGGAAGCCGCAATCGAAGACGTCAAAGGCAGCGTGCGTCAGTGGCAGCGCATCGGCAGCGAGTACACCATCCTGCTGGATGAGGAAGAGGTGATGATTCGCGCTAATCTGCTGGCACTGGAAGATGACGGGATGGAAGAGGGGATGAACTACTACGACGAAGAGAGCCTCTCCTTCTGCGGCATTGAAGATTTTCAGCTGGTGATCGCCGCTTATCGCCAGTTTGTGAACCAGTACGGTAAACCCGTACGGTAATTTTTACGCTAATACAGGCCGGGCCACCTGAGCCGCCCGGCCCATCCATTAACTCAGCGACGCACCACCGCACATCACCAGCTGCTGACCGGTGATCGCTGCTGCCGCAGACGAAAGCAGGAAGCCAACCAGCCCGGCCACTTCCTGCGGCTGAATATAGCGCCCGATTGGCGGCAAGCGCGGCGGTGAACTGGCCCGGCCCGGCTGTTGCAGCATCGGCGTTTCGGTCGCTCCTGGCGCGACAATATTGGCCGTAATGCCGCGCGGTGCCAGCTCTGTCGCCCAGCTGCGCACCATGCCGATCATCGCCGATTTGGTGGCCACATACTGACTGCGGCCCGCCGCACCGCCTGACGTGCGACTACCCAGCAGCACGATTCGGCCGCCCGCGCTCATCCGGGGCGCAAAATGATTGGCCAGCTGTTCAGCAGCGACAACATGCAACTGCCACAGCCGTGTGCTGGCGTTCAGATCCAGCTCTCCAAGCGGCGCGGCCTGCATCATTCCCGCAGCATGGATCACCGCCTGCGGCACCGGCAGTTTGTCCAGTAAAGCCTGCAATGCCGCGCTGTCGCTGATGTCGATCTGATGGCTCTGCCAGCCCGTGTCTGCCCGGTTTATCGCCGAGCGGCTCAGGCCAATCACCTGCCAGCCCTTATCCAGCAGGCGATCCACAATCGCCTGGCCGATGCCGGAACTGGCTCCGGTCACCAGCGCCATCTTTTCAATCACGCATCACCTCCCTGCACCCAGGACTCATCGACCCGCACATACTTGATCGCCTGGCGATACCAGGTGTAAGCGATATGCAGTTCGCCGTTCACACCCTGTTTGATACTGGGGTAAGAGAACTCACGGTTTAACTTCTGCTGAGAGTTATTGGTCATGCAGTAGCCATCGCCCTCGTCCAGATTGCGCTGCAGCGGCCAGCTTTTGCCGCCATCCGTTGAGATAGCCAGCGTCATTGGCGCACGTGGCGCGCCCCAGAAGGCGGTTCGCCCGCTGTGCACTACCGGCTCGGCGGCAACCGCAACGTCACCGTCTTCTTCATCATCTTCAATTTCGTCATACAGCGACAACCGGCGCTCGCTGGCCCCTTCGGCGCTCATGGCATTGAACACCAGCGCCAGATGACCGTTGCGCAGCGTCGTGACCTGAATAGACGAGTTATTGTTGGGCAGCGACAGCGGCTCAGGCGCACTCCAGCTTTCCCCCTGATCAAACGAGCGGCTCTGGTAGATGTGGTCGGCCCAGCGGCTGCGGTAGAGCGCCAGCAGCGAGCCATCATTCAGCAGGGTGACGTTCATATGAACGCAGCCGGTGCTGTCAGGCACGCTGACGTCGCGCCAGCTCTGGCCTTTATCTTCAGAGATTTTTACCGCGCTGACGTCATAGCTGCCGACCCACTTTTCGCCGGGCTGTGTCAGGCAGTAAAACACCGGCAGTAACCAGTTGCCGTTGGGCAGCACGACAATCGGCTGACGAATAAAGGTGCCGGGCTTATCCAGCAGGGTTTTGATCTCGCCCCAGTGCTTGCCGAAATCGTGAGACTGGCGATAGCGCACGATTGCAGTGTCCTGATTGCCCGATTTCTGCGCCGTCCAGAGCAGCCACAGGACCTGATCGGGATCGAGAAACAGCACCGGGTTCTGTTCTGAGCGACCCGGATCGTCAGAAAGCTTCTGCGCGTCACTCCAGCGATCGCTGCCTTTTGACAGCCGGGAACACCAGACCGAGATATCGGCAATCCCTTCCTGCGTGCCACCAAACCAGACGCAAAGCAGATCGCCATCGGGCAGCGGCAGCAGGTTAGCCGCATGGTTTTGCGGGCAGGAGGAGGGCAGCATCGCAATCTGCTGAGCGCTATCCTGCGGGTGCGGCGCAACCAGGCCGGTGCGTTCTGCGGTGACGGTTTCCTGAGTCATATTAGGCTCCACTATTTTGTGCATTGTGTTGCGGTTGAGGCTGAGACTGGCGTGACGGGATACAGCGGTCAATCACCATAATGATGGCCGGCGTAATCAGCGCCACATACATATTGTCGATACCGAACGGATTACCCATCAGGAACCAGACGGACGTGACCACGCAGGCCCCAATCAGACCGGCGTTGGCACCGCGCGTGCTCTTAAACCAAGGCAGATAGAACGCCATGATCGCCACCACGGTGATCGACAGGCGAATCGCGCGGGTAAAGAAGGAGAGCTTCAGCACTTCCGGGAAGAACAGGACAAACAGCAGCGGGAAGAAGCCGATGGCAATGGAGATCCAGCGCGTCACTTTAAATTCGCGCTCCGGCGTCGGGTTACGCCAGGGCACGTAAAAGTCTTTTACCACCAGCGAGGCGATGGCCAGCGCAACGGTGCCTACGCTGACGAAAATCGAGGCTACCAGCGAGGTGGTGACAATGCCTGCCAGCCACGGTGACATATCCTGCAGAAACACTGGCAGCGCATAGAGGCTCTTGATATCAGGATGCGCAAACTTCGCCGCCACGCCAATCAACGCCATTGCCAGACCGATCGGCAGGCAGAAGATGAAGGCGACCCAGGTGGCGCGCTTCGCGGACTTCACATCTTTGGTGGATGAGATCGCCTGGATCACAAACTGCGTACAGAAGATCGATCCCACGGTCCCGATCAGCCAGGCAACAATGGTACTGGCCCCGACGTGACCATCCCACGTCCAGTAGAACGCCGGCATTTTCTCGATCATCGGGGATACGCCGCCGGTCATCTTCAGTGCCACATAGAGGATGATCAGGATCCCCATATACTTGATGGCGCTGTGCAGCAGCGTAACCCATGCAACGCCTTTCATGCCGCCAAACGCAAAGTAGAAGGTACTGACCACCGCCGTGATAAAGGCCGCCTGCGTCAGGTTGATCTTCAGCACGGTGGAGATCGCCGCCGCACCACTGATGTAGTTCCCGACGTTTACCAGCAGTAGCGCATAGATCATGATTAGCGAGATAATGTTTTTGGTTGAGCTGCCAAATTTCTCGGCGATGGCTCCAGAGATAGTGATCTTCCCGGTGTTATAAATGCGTTTGACCAGAATCAGGCCAAACAGCGGAAAACCTATCGCGGCACCGATGACCGACCAGGAGGCGGCGAAGCCATCCTCAAAGGCTGCCTGGGCGGTGCCGATGGTCGATTTTGCCCCGATATACTCTGACATCAGCATGATGCCGACGATAAAGGCCGGCATGGCGCGAGAGCCTTCCATAAAGTCGCCGCTGGTTTTACTGCGTAACCGCCAGGTCAGCCAGGTGGTGAACAGGATATAGGCGACCACCATGCCGACGATCAGTAAGGTGCTCTCAGTTGAAAATGCTTTCATCATGACCTCGATTGTTCTGGCAGATGGCGACCATCAGGTTCGTTCTCATCTGACCGATAGGGTACAAAGGCGATGGACGTTATTGCAGGTAGTGGTTCACAATTTGACGGATCTGCTGCTGTTCGTCGGCGCTGAACTGCACCGCATAGCGGCTTTCACCTACCTCAAAGCCCTGCAGGCTGACCGCTTTTTTCACGGCGGCCGGTGAGAAACCGATGCTGTACAGCGCAGTGCGCAGGCCGGTGACGTTCTCCTGTGCCTGATGCGAACCGGCAATGTCCCCGGCACTGAAGCGCGCCCAGATGGCGTTAATTGCCTCCGGTGCCACGTTTGCCAGTCCGGAAATGGAGGCGGAGCAGCCATCGACAAATCCCTGATGAATCAGCGAGTCAGGGCCGTTCAGCACATCAAAGCCCTCACAGTCGGCGGTGGCCTGCAGAAATCCGCTCAGACTTTCATAGCTGCCTGCGGAGTCTTTAATGCCGATGATGTTCGGGTGCGCGGCCAGCGTACGAACGGTCTCTGGCTGCAGGGTATTGCCGGTTCGCGCCGGAATGTTGTAGAGGAACAGCGGCACCGTCAGCGCGTCCGCTACGCGCTGATAGTGGTCGATCAGCTCCTGCTGTTTCAGCGGCACAAACCATGGCGTGATCGCCGAGACGGCATCCACGCCCAGGCGGGCAATCTGTTTGCCGAGCCGGATCGTTTCACGGGTCGAAATCTCGCCGATGTGCGCCACGACGGCCGCGCGACCGTTGACCTCATCGACGCAGGTGGTGGTGACGGCGATCTTCTCCTGCTCGTTCAGCACAAAGAATTCGCCGTTGGTGCCGCCACAGAAGATGCCGTTACCGGCGTTGATCTGGCGTCTGACCTGCTCACGCTGTCTCATCGGATCAAAGGCACCTTCACGGTCAAAGGTGGTGACGATGGCGGTCAGTACGCCGTTGATTTTCTTATTCATGACAATCCTCATTACGCCTGGCAGGAAGGGAACAGCGTCAGGTAGACGGCGCGCACATCGTCGGCGGTGACCGCCATCGGCACGTTTTTCATCAGGCGCTGTACGTCGAGTGCCGCTTCCACTAAATAAGGCAGGTGATCCGGGCCGATGCCCAGTGCTTCCAGGCTGGCAGGCAACTGCAACCGCGCAACCAGCGCGGTGAAGTAGTCGACCAGCGCGTGTGATTTCTCTTCATCGCTTAAACGCACGTCGGCGTCGGGCAGCAGGTCATAGGCCTGAGCGAATTTGCTCACCGCGGCCGGACGGACAAAGCGCATGCAGGGGGCCAGCAGAATGGCGTTGGCAACGCCGTGTGGCAGGTGATATTTGCCGCCAAGCGGATAGGACATCGCATGCACCAGATGCGTCCCGGCATGCGCAATCGATGCGCCGCCATAATATGAGGCCCAGAGCACCTCCAGCCGTGCCTGCAGATTCTCCGGCTCGCGCAGCGTCGTTTCGAGATGAGCGAACAGTTTCTTCATCCCAATCAGCGCATAGTTGTCGCTGACCGGGTTGGCCACGTTGGCGGTGAAGCACTCAATCAGGTGACAGAGGGCATCAATGCCGGTTGACGAGGCGATGTGCGGTGGCATGCTGGTGGTGAGTTCCGGCACCAGCGCCACCACATCGGGCAGCATCACCGGTGAAATAATGCCGACTTTGGTCTCTTTCTCCGGGATCGCCAGAATCGCATTGGGCGTCGCTTCAGAGCCGGTGCCGGCAGTGGTCGGGATGAGTATTGAACGGGTGCGGCGCTGCGGTTTTTCCCCTGCCAGCAGGGCGTCCAGCGACGGTGCGCCGTCGATGCACAGCACTGACAGCAGCTTCGCCACATCCAGCACGCTGCCACCGCCGATACCAATCACCATGTCGGCCTGGCGCTGCGAGAGCGATGCGATAATGGCTGCCACATCATGCTGGCTCGGCTCAGGCGGGACGCTGTTGACCACGCTGATACGCGGGATCTGATCCCGGAGTTGCCCCATCAGCGCCTGTACCGCCGGAATCGCTTCAATGTTCCGGTCAGTCACCACTACCGCTGTCGTTACCCCATTCAGCAGATAGCGCATGTCGTTTAACGCCTGATATCCGCTGATCACCGTGCTGTTAATGTTCATTTCATACCCTTATTTCTGTCATGTCTGAGTAAATGATTAATTTTGCTCAGCGCAATGCGAAGTCCATCACTCTCTGTGGCTAATTTTATAAGGCATATCGATTTCGATTAATTTGAACTTGCTCACATATAATCAATCATGATTGAATATAATCAAACACAGAGGCAATAGCCTGACAGGAGTGAGGATGGGCGTATCAGTATGGAAAACCCCGGTGCTGGTCATCGCCGATGACTTTACCGGTGCCAACGATGCAGGTAGCGGGCTGGCACAGGCCGGAGCCCGTGTACATGTGCTGTTCGGCACCGGAGCATCGCTGCAAGACGAAGCAGCGGATGTGCTGGTGATCAGCACCGACAGCCGGGCTGCCAGCGCCACTCAGGCCGCAGAGCATGTTACGCAGGTGGTGCAGCATTACGCGGCACAGCTTCAGCAGGGCTGGCTGTTTAAAAAGATCGACTCCACGCTGCGCGGCAATGTCGGGGCCGAAACGGTGGCGGCACTGCGCGCCAGCGGCAAAAGGCTGGCGCTGGTGGCACCGGCCTTGCCGCGTCTGAGACGCACCACACGTGAGGGCAGCGTGTGGGTCAATCAGCGGTTACTGACGGATACCGAATTTGCCAGCGATCCCAAAACCCCGATCCTCAGCGCCCGCATTCTCGATCAGATGCAGATCGACGGCACGGAGATCGATCTCGCCACGCTGCGCAGCGATCGGCTGGATGCCGTGTTAGCCGCAGCACACGGCGTCGTGGTGGTGGATGCCGAAACGGAGGCCGACCTGGCGCGACTCATAAGCGCTGCGTCGCGGCTGAGTGAGACGCCCCTGCTGGTGGGGGCGGCCGGATTAAGTGATGCGCTGGGCGCTGCGCTCTCAGTTCGCCCGTCGCGGCCCGTGCTGGCGGTGGTGGGATCGATGAGCCGCCAGGCAGAACAGCAGATCGCCGCGCTGGTTAACCAGCACGCGGTTGAGATCGTGGATGTTGATATCCGTCAGCTGTTTCAGCAGCCCGCCTGGTCCGAGCGGGAGCGCTGGCGCGAACAGGCGGCTGCTGCCCTGCGTGCCGGTCGCCATACGGTGATTCGCACCTGCCAGCATGAATCCCAGCGGCACGCGATCGAGGATCTCTGCCAGCAGCACCGCGTGACGCGCCAGCAGCTGGGCGAGGCGATCTGTCAGCTGCTGGGCGAAATGACCCTGAGTCTGTGCCGGGCACAGCTGCCGCATGCGCTCTATCTGTCAGGCGGCGACGTGGCGATTGCCGTCGCGCAGGCACTGGGGGCCAGCGGCTTTAAAATTCAGGGTCTGGTGGCGGGCTGTGTGCCGCACGGGGTCTTGCTTAACAGTGAATTTACTCTGCCGGTGATGACCAAAGCGGGTGGCTTTGGTGATGAAAATACCCTGGTAGCAGCCATTGGTTTTATTGAGGAGAAGTCGAGTGAGTAAAATTATTGCGATCACCATGGGCGATCCGGCGGGCATCAGCCCGGAAATCATCATCAAAGCGCTCTCTGAAGGTGAGCTGAATGGCATCCCTGCCGTAGTGATTGGCTGTGCCAGTACGCTGCGCCGCATTATGGCGATGAACATCACCCCACAGGCCGAGCTGCGGGTGCTGGATCGGGTAGCCGATGCGCGGTTTGCGCCCGGCATTATCAATGTGATCGATGAACCGCTGGCCGATCCCGATGCGCTGAAACCTGGCGTGGTGCAGAAAGAGGCGGGGGATCTGGCGTGGCGCTGCGTGAAGCGTGCCACCGAACTGGCACTGGCCGGTGAAGTGCATGCAATGGCTACCGCGCCGCTAAATAAAGAGGCGATGCATGCGGCGGGTCATCTCTATCCGGGTCACACTGAACTGCTGGCGCACCTTACCGACACCAAAGATTACGCCATGGTGCTCTATACCGATAAGCTTAAGGTGATTCATGTCACGACCCACATTGCGCTGCGTAAGTTCCTCGACACATTGAACCAGACCCGCATCAAAACGGTGATTGGTATGGCGGACACCTTCCTGCGTCGTGTCGGTTACAGCGCCCCGCGTATCGCCGTCGCGGGTGTCAATCCGCACGCCGGTGAGAACGGGCTGTTTGGCGATGAAGAGATAACCACCGTTGCTCCCGCGATTGAGGCGATGAAAGCGCAGGGGATTGATGTCTCCGGGCCTTGCCCGCCGGACACGGTGTTCCTGCAGTGCCAGGATGGACGCTATGACATGGTGGTGGCGATGTACCACGATCAGGGGCATATCCCGCTTAAACTGCTGGGTTTCTATGATGGCGTGAACATCACTGCAGGCCTGCCGTTTATCCGCACCTCTGCTGACCACGGCACGGCATTTGATATCGCCTGGACAGGTAAAGCGAAGTCTGACAGCATGGCGATCTCAATTAAACTCGCGATGCAGCTCGCATAGGGAAATATGAAGGGACAGAGCCGTCTTGACCAGATTATGGATTACCTGAAAAGCCATAATCTGGTGACTGTTGAGCAACTGGTCAGTGCGATTTCCGCCTCACCCGCCACGATTCGACGTGATTTAATTAAGCTGGATAAAGAGGGCGTAATCAGCCGCAGTCATGGCGGCGTCACCCTGAATCGTTTCATTCCTGCCCAGCCGACCACGCTGGAGAAAATGCAGCGGAACCTGGCCGAGAAGCAGGCTATCGCCGGGTGCGCTGCCAGCTTTGTCCGGGCGGGGGACGCGGTGGTGCTGGATGCCGGTACGACTATGCTCGAGCTGGCGCGGCAGCTCACGCATCTGCCGCTGCGGGTGATTACCGCCGACCTGCACATTGCGCTGTTTCTGTCTGAGTTTAAGCAGATCGAAGTGACGATCATTGGCGGTCGGATTGATGACTCCAGTCAGTCGTGCGTGGGCGAACATGGACGGCGGTTGCTGCGTAGCATCAATCCTGATATCGCCTTTGTCAGCTGTAACTCATGGAGCCTTGAGCGCGGCATTACCACGCCGACTGAAGAGAAAGCGGGGCTGAAACACGATCTGCTGGCCAATGCGGCGCGCCGGGTCCTGCTGGCGGACAGCAGTAAATATGGCTCCTGGTCGCTGTTCTGCGCCTCACCGGTGGATGACCTGACCGACGTGGTGACCGACAGCCGGTTAGATGAAGAGGTCTGCCGCACGCTGCGCGAGCGCGGTATTACGCTGGCGCTGACCTCTGCCTGAACCAAACGCGCCGTGCTTTTCCAACCTTATCGTAAAGCTGGGCGAGAGCAGCACCGCGCGTTTATCTTCTGCAATTGCCCCTAGCGTGCGTAGGCGTCATGCTCTTCGCGCGTCATGGCCGGCGCGTCTACCGTAACCCGTTCAAAACTCAGATTCGTTACGCCCGCTATTTTGCCAAACTCCTGCGCCTGCAGCGTGATATCGCTGAAACTCAGCCGTTCAATCGGATTTTCCGGCGTGCCTTCAATAAAAAAGGCGCGAGAAAATGTCGCAGGCTCAGTCAGGCTGCTGCGGATATGACTGATACTGATATTCTCAACCCGCGTCAGGCCAGCATCACCTGTGACGCCTGATGCCAGCTTACGCCAGTGTGGCGGCTGTTCGGTGTCGGCGGTCTGCTCGCTGTAGCTATACTGCGGGAACCAGTTCAGCTGCAGCATAAACGGATAACAGACATCTTCCATCTTCAGATGGCGGACCACGATGTTTTTGATCCAGCCGCCGCGATTACGGGCGGACTTGATGCGAAAGCCGACACCCGTGCCGGAGAAACGGTTGTGTTCGATGATGACATTTTCGATACCGCCAGAGGTTTCGCTGCCCAGGGTAATGCCCGAACCTTTCAGCAGGGTGCAGTCGCGAATAATGATATCGCGTGCGGTTCTGCCGAGCTGCTGTGCTTCCGCGCCGCGACCCGATTTCACGCAGATATTGTCGTCATTGCAGGAGACCGTACAGTTTTCAACGCGAACCAGCTGGCTGGAATCAATATCAATGCCGTCGGTGCTGGGTCCGGTGGCGTTCATCACACGCAGCCGCTGCAAATTCACCTGTTTCGAATAGCAGACGTGCAGGTTCCAGAAGCCGGAATCCTGTGAGGTAAAGTCCTCCAGCGTCACGCATTCACTCTGATAAACCACCACGTTACGTGGACGCTTGCAGTCGTAATCCACCACCCAGCGCAGGCCGCGACGGGTATAGTCCGCCAGCATCCCGCTGTTTTCGTCGTCGCCCCAGAATTTATGCCACCAGACGGCACCCTGTCCGTCGAGCGTGCCGCTGCCGCAGACGGTAACGTTGCGGCAATGATTGATGTTAAGTATCGCTGCGGGCCAGACCATATCAATCCCCGCGACGCGGGTAACGATGTCCGGATAATCCTCCAGCCGCTCGCTGCCAAGCAGTACAGCATCTTTCGCCAGCTCCAGCGTCATCTCACTTTTCAGAAACAGCGCGCCGGTCAGAAAACGGCCAGCCGGGATCAGCACCGTGTCGCCGGCTGATGCGCTATCAATCGCGCGCTGTATCGCCTGAGTGGAAAGTGAGGTGGCGTCCGGGACGGCAGCGAAATCAATAATGTTAATTCTTGCCATTTTTTTGCCTGTAGTAGATGAAGAAGTAAGCGTTCAGGGCTGAAAGTAGCACGCTCTGACAGGACAATTATTGCTGGCGATCAGGGAATACCGGCGGTTACCGTGATGAAAAGTCGCAGGGATAAGCGGGAAGAGGCGCGCAGGTTATGGGGTGTCACGCTGCGCGCCGGATCATCAGAGGGTCTTCAGGCCCACTGAGGGAATATTTCTGCCGTAGTAGATCTCACGCATCTCTTTCCACAGCAGGTCGGTGATGCGTTTGTGCTCCTGCGGGCTGAGATCTTCCGGGCGGGTGTTAAACAGGTAGTGCTTCAGGTCAAACTCTTTCAGCAACATCTTGGTGTGGAAGATGTTCTCCTGATAAACATTCACATCCACCATGTCATACATCGCTTTCATATCGTCAGACATGAAGTTCTGAATCGAATTGATTTCGTGATCGATAAAGTGCTTCATCCCTTTCACGTCACGGGTAAAACCGCGCACCCGGTAATCGACGGTAACGATGTCTGACTCGAGCTGGTGGATCAGGTAGTTCAGCGCCTTGAGCGGTGAGATCACGCCACAGGTTGAGACTTCTATGTCCGCGCGGAAGGTGCAGAGCCCGCCTTCAGGGTGGCTTTCCGGATAGGTGTGCACGCAGATATGGCTTTTATCCAGATGCGCCACCACCGAATTGGGCAGCGGGCCTGGATGCTCGGAGTTATCGATATCTTTGGGATCGATAGGCTCTTCGCTGACCAGAATCGTGACGCTGGCTCCCTGCGGTTCATAATCCTGGCGTGCAATATTAAGCACGTTAGCCCCGATAATGGAGCAGGTTTCGGTCAGGATTTCCGTCAGACGGTTGGCGTTATATTGTTCATCAATGTAGGCGATATAACCATCGCGTTCAGCTTCAGTATTCGCATAGCAGATATCGTAAATACAAAAACTCAGGCTTTTCGTCAGGTTGTTGAAGCCATGTAGTTTTAGCTTTTGCAATTTCGTTCACCCCCTTAAAAATATACTGTCAGCACGCGGCCGATAGCGCATTTAACAGATATTGCGGCAGGGCAAAGCTGCCGGTATGGATCGCTGGTGTGTAGTAACGGCAGGTCAGGCCAGCGGCCTCGAAACGCGCCTGCAGGGTGGCGGTATCGAGCTGGCGCAGCGCCGGATTATCACTCGCCCAGGCAAAGGTCATGATACCGCCGTAATAGGTCGGAATCGCCGCCTGATAAAAACTGACATCTGCAAAGTAATGGCCCAGCTTGCGATGGCTGTTTACGGCCTCATCCTGCTGCAGGAAGCAGACGCCATTTTGTGCCACGAAGATGCCATCTTCATTAAGGGCCGCTTTGCAGCCGGCATAAAATTCGGAGGTAAACAGACTCTCGCCCGGACCAATCGGATCGGTGCAGTCGGAAATAATGACATCGAACTTTTCCTGCGTCTGATTAACGAAGTTAACCCCGTCATCGATCACCAGCGTAAAGCGCGGATCGTCATAGGCGCCTGCGCTGTGGTTCGGCAGATACTGGCGACAAAAGGTCACTACACCTGCATCGATTTCCACCATGGTAATCTTTTCGATTTCCGGATGACGTGACACTTCACGCAGCATTGCGCCGTCACCGCCGCCGATGATCAGGACGCTCTTCGCCGCGCCGTGCGCCAGCAGCGGAACGTGGGTCATCATTTCATGATAGATAAATTCGTCGCGTTCGGTGGTCTGTACCACGCCGTCCAGCGCCATTACGCGCCCCATCGCGGCATTTTCGAAAATGATTAAATCCTGATGCGCAGTCTTCTCACGGTAAAGCTCTTTATCGACCGTGAAATACTGGCCAAAACCAGCATGAAGGGTTTCATACCACGTTTCATTGTGGGCCATGGTGCTCTCCTCTGATGACATCGCCATGAAGATGGGCGGCACATGATAGCTAACACTGACCGTGGTTGCACGGTCAATGTCCGACAGCAGAGGGCAGAGTAATTACCTGACGTAGGCCAGCAGGCTCAGTGAATCGCGGGCCAGTGACTTGCACTTTTTGTCGTTGGTGATGGCGATGCCGCTGAGATCGCGATAGCTGTCTTCACCCAGCGCTTTCATGTTGTAGTTGCTGTAATTGCTTAAATCCCAGCGGTTCTGCTGGGCAAAAAAGACCAGCGCTTTGCGAATCTGTGCGTCCGGTAAATCCTGATAGCCACAATCATTTTTCAGATAGACGAAAACCGCCGTGAGATCGGCCAGATCTTCCGCTTCGGATTCGCTCAGGGCAAAACTGGTGGAGGAGAAGCCAAGGAGTCCCGTCAGCAGCAGGATCTTGATGCTTTGCTTCATAGTCGTTCTCTTCAATGGATATTACTCATGACGTTAGCACAGTTATTCTCAGGTTTTCGATTAATTTGGCGCTGTGAGCCGCTGCTCCGCCTTTTTTCATCAGATTCTCACGGCTAGCACTTGACCTTCCCATAAGGTCAGGGTTTAGGCTGTGCGCTCTGATGCCACAAGGATGATCACCATGCAACGTCGACACTTCCTGAAACTCACCGCCGCACTGAGTGCAGCCGGGGCCTTACCACTCTGGAGCCGTTCGCTGATGGCAGCCACCCGTCCGCTGCTGCCGATTCCGTCACTGCTGGAACCGGATGCCAGGGGCAGCTACAGCCTTACCGCGATGCGGGGCACCACGCAGTGGAATGGCAAAGCGGTGCCGACCTGGGGCTATAACGGCAGCCTGCTGGGACCGGTGCTGAAGATGCAGAGTGGCAAACCGGTGACGGTGAACATCCATAACCGGCTCAGCGAAGCGACAACCCTGCACTGGCACGGGCTGGAAATTCCCGGCGCGGTCGATGGCGGTCCGCAGGCAGTGATAGCGGCAGGCGGCTCACGTCAGGTCTCTTTTACCCCTGACCAGCCCGCTGCAACCTGCTGGTATCATCCGCATCTGCATGGCAAAACCGGGCATCAGGTCGCACAGGGACTCGCGGGACTGATTCTGCTGGAAGATAAGGAGAGCGGCACGCTGCGTCTGCCCACGCAGTGGGGCGTGGATGATGTGCCACTGATTTTCCAGGATAAGCAGCTGACCAAAGAGGGTAGCCGCATTGATTATCAGCTCGACGTGATGCGCGCAGCCGTGGGCTGGTTTGGCGACATGATGCTGACCAACGGCGTGCAGTATCCGCAGCATGCGGTGCCGCGCGGCTGGCTGCGTCTGCGTCTGCTGAACGGCTGTAATGCCCGTTCGCTGCACGTTGCCGCCAGTGATAAACGTCCTCTCTATGTGATTGCCAGCGACGGTGGATTGCTGGCTGAGCCGGTGAAGCTCGACGCACTGCCGATCCTGCCGGGTGAGCGTTTCGAGGTGATGATCGATACCTCTGACGGTAAAGCGTTTGATCTGGTGACGCTGCCGACCGAACAGATGGGCATGACGCTGCCGCCGTTTGACCAGCCGCTGCCGCTGGTACAGATTCTGCCGCTGCGGGTGATGGCCAGCGCCACGCTGCCGGATAAGCTGGCGACGCTGCCTGCGCTTCCCGCCACCGACGGACTGACGACACGCTGGCTGCAGCTGATGATGGATCCGCAGCTGGACCAGCAGGGGATGCAGGCATTAATGCAGCGCTACGGCGAGAAAGCGATGGGCAAGGGCGGTCATCATTCGATGCCAGAGAAAACGGCTGCCGGGCCGATGCCACCGATGGAAAACATGGAAGGGATGGATCACAGCATGCACGGCAATACGCCGCCCGCCGGCTACGATTTCCGCAACGGCAATAAGATCAACGGCCAGGCCTTCGATATGACCAAACCGTCGTTTGCGGTGAAGCTGGGTGATTATGAGAAGTGGACGATTTCAGGAGAAGGCGACGCCATGCTGCATCCGTTCCATATTCACGGCACCCAGTTCCGCATTCTCTCCGAGAACGGCAAACCGCCCGCTCCGCACCGGCAGGGCTGGAAAGATATGGTGAATGTCGACGGCTGGCGCAGTGAAGTGCTGGTGCGCTTCAACTATGTCGCTGCCGCCGAACACGCTTACATGGCCCACTGCCACCTGCTGGAGCATGAAGACACCGGCATGATGCTGGGCTTTACCGTGAGCTGATTACGCCTGATCCAGCGCCAGCCTGATGTCTTCAATCAGGTCACCGGCGTTCTCAATGCCAATCGACAGCCGCACCGTGGCGTCAGTGATACCAATACGCTGACGCACCGCCTGCGGCACGCCGGAGTGGGTGGTGCTGCCAGGATGGCTGGCCAGCGACTCGGTGCCGCCCAGGCTCACCGCCTGTTTGAACAGCGACAGCGCATTGAGAAAACGGAACGCAGCGGGCTGATCGCCGACGATATCGAACGAGAAGGTCGAACCTGCGCCGCTGCACTGCTCGCGATACGTTTTCCCTTCAGCGCTCTCCGCATCCAGATAGGGCAGCCAGTGCAGTTTCGCCACTTTCGGGTGATCGCGCAGAAACGCCGCGACCGCTTCGGCATTGTGAAAGGCTTTCTCCATCCGCAGCGACAGCGTTTCCAGCGAGCGGCTGAGCATCCAGCTTGAGTGCGGATCCAGCTGCGTACCGATGGCGCTGCGCAGGGCGCGGACTTTCGCCATCAGCGCTTTACTGCCCATCGCCGCGCCTGCAATCAGGTCTGAGTGACCGCCCACATATTTGGTCAGCGAGTAGAGCGAGAGATCCGCGCCCAGCGTCAGCGGCTTCTGGAACAGCGGGCCGAGCAGCGTATTATCACAGGCGATAATCGGTCGTGAACCCTGCTGCTGGTCAATCTCATCGGCAATGCGTGCCATCAGGCGGATATTGACCAGGCTGTTGGTGGGATTTGCAGGTGTTTCAATCAGGATCACCGCTACCCGGCCCTGAGCCATCGCCTGCTGAGCGGCTTCACGCACTTTGACTTCATCATTCCCGTCGCTGAAACCAACCGCTTTAATATCCAGATTGTGCAGCGTTTTGCTGAGCAGCGTTTCGGTGCCGCCATACAGCGGCTGAGAGTGCAGGATCACCTCGCCGGGACGGGCAAACGTCAACAGGGCCGTGGAGATGGCGGCCATCCCGGAGGAGAAGAGCGAACAGCTCTCCGCCTGCTCATAAACCGCCAGCCGATCTTCAACGATTTCGCTGTTCGGATGGTTAAAGCGCGAATAGACCAGCCCGCCCGATTTGCCTTCCGGCGGCTCACGACGACCAGAGACGTAATCAAAGAAGTCCCGTCCCTCTTCGGCGCTGTTAAAAACAAAGGTTGAAGTCAGAAACACCGGCGGCTTTACCGCACCTTCAGAGAGGCGGGGATCATAGCCATAGTTCAGCATCTGGGTCTCGGGGTGCAGCGGCCTGTCGCCGATATGCGTCTTTTTGCTTGATGATGAAGTCATTGCGATCTCCGGCCAGCGGCGCGAGTAGGGTAACGATCTGTTGGATAAAGGCTACCACGCAGCGAATCATGCTGGTAAATGCCAGAATGTTCTAAGGTAATACGCATTTCAGTGACTTAAAGGCCACAGGTAATAATTTTCGCGACGTAATCGTTTGCATGCAGGGTCGCACAGTCGTCGCTGTTGCGTCTGTGATAGACTTCGGGGCTTTTCTGACGTAACCGGGCTGAACGCAATGAAACACACTGTTGAAGTGATGATCCCTGAACAGGCAATCGCCACGCGCATCGCTGAACTGGGCAAAGAGATTAACGAGCACTACCGCGACAGCGGCAGCGATATGGTGCTGGTGGGGCTGCTGCGCGGCTCATTCATGTTCATGGCTGATCTCTGTCGCGCCATTGATGTGCCGCATGAAGTCGACTTTATGACGGCGTCCAGTTACGGCAGCGGCATGTCCAGCACGCGTGATGTGAAAATCCTGAAAGATCTGGATGAAGACATTCGTGGCAAGGATGTGCTGATCGTCGAAGATATCATCGACTCCGGTAACACCCTGAGCAAAGTGCGTGAGATTCTGCAACTGCGTCAGCCAAAATCACTGGCGATCTGTACCCTGCTGGATAAGCCAGAGCGCCGTGAAGTTGAAGTCAATGTCGAGTATGTCGGCTTTGCAATTCCGGATGAGTTCGTGGTGGGCTTTGGTATCGACTATGCTCAGCACTATCGCCATCTGCCTTACATCGGCAAAGTGGTGCCGCTGGAATCCTGATACTGATCTGACCGCACATTCTTCCAAGGCCTGCACTGGTTGCCTGGTGTAGGCTATGTCGCGTTTTACGCCGCGATCGGCTCAGGCCTCGCCGTTCATCTGCAGATTAGCAATGCCGTGACGGTAGCGCTGTTCAAGGATCTCCCGGCTGTTTGCCGTGACATCCAGGTTACGCAGGCAGCCATCCTGAATGCCGTAAACCCAGCCGTGCAGGGAGACATCCTTGCCACGTTTCCAGGCAGATTGCAGAACGGTCGAGTGCCCCAGGTTATAGACCTGTTCAATAACGTTGATTTCGCACAGTTTGTCCAGGCGCTTATCCGGCGGGAGTTCCCCCAGCAACACGCTATGCTTGTACCAGAGGTCGCGGATGTGCAGCAGCCAGTTGTCGATTAATCCCAGCTCCGGGTTATCCATCGCCGCCTGCACGCCGCCGCAGCCGTAGTGGCCGCATACGATAACGTGTTCCACTTCCAGCACTTCGATAGCGTACTGCACTACGGACAGACAGTTCAGATCGGTGTGGATCACCAGATTGGCGACGTTGCGGTGAACAAAGAGCTCGCCCGGTTCCAGTCCTGTCAGGCGCTCGGCAGGGACACGGCTGTCAGAACAGCCAATCCACAGGAAGCGCGGTTTTTGTGCCTGGGCGAGCCGCTCAAAAAAGCTGGGATCTTCTTCAACCAGCAGTTTTGACCATTCGCGGTTGTTTCTGATCAGGGTATTGATGTCTGTCATGGCGTTGAGCGACCGGTTACTGCGCAAAGTGCGCGCGCGTACTATATGCCAGGGCCTGATAAATTTAAACGGCATTGCAATGCCATCAAAACAGGGTATGGATGCAGAATGACTTATGCACTGGAACTTTCCCGGCTGACCAAGACCTATCCCGGCGGCGTGCAGGCGCTGAAGGGCATCGATCTTAACGTTGAAGCGGGTGACTTTTATGCACTGCTGGGGCCAAACGGTGCCGGTAAATCGACCACCATCGGGATTATCAGTTCGCTGGTCAATAAATCCGAAGGTAGCGTGCGGGTGTTTGGCTACGATTTAGAAAAAGATGTGGTGAATGCCAAGCGCCAGCTCGGCCTGGTGCCGCAGGAGTTTAACTTCAACCCGTTTGAGACGGTGATGCAGATCGTCGTCAACCAGGCGGGTTACTACGGCGTCGAACGTCGTGAAGCCAATGAGCGGGCGGAAAAGTATCTGAAGCAGCTCGACCTGTGGGGAAAACGCACCGAACGTGCCCGGATGCTCTCCGGCGGGATGAAGCGCCGCCTGATGATCGCCCGCGCACTGATGCACGAACCAAAACTGCTGATTCTGGATGAGCCGACGGCTGGCGTGGATATCGAACTGCGGCGCTCAATGTGGGTGTTCCTGAAAGATCTCAATGCCAAAGGCACGACTATCATTCTCACCACCCACTATCTGGAAGAAGCCGAGATGCTGTGCCGCAACATCGGCATTATCCAGAGCGGTGAGCTGGTGGAGAACACCTCGATGAAAGCGCTACTGTCCAAGCTCAAATCAGAAACCTTTATCCTGGATCTGGCACCGCGCAGTCCGCTGCCAAAGCTGGAGGGGTTCCAGTACCGGCTGACCGATACCTCAACGCTGGAAGTGGAAGTGCTGCGTGAGCAGGGCCTCAACAGCGTCTTCAGCCAGTTGAGCGCGCAGGGTGTGCAGGTGCTGAGTATGCGCAATAAAGCCAACCGTCTGGAAGAGCTGTTCGTTGGCCTGACGACGCAGGGAAAAACAGGAGCAAAAGCATGACACATTTGTACTGGGTGGCACTGAAAAGCATCTGGGCCAAAGAAGTTAACCGTTTCGCCCGTATCTGGATCCAGACGCTGGTGCCGCCGGTCATCACCATGACGCTCTATTTCATCATCTTTGGCAACCTGATCGGGTCGCGCATTGGTGAGATGCACGGCTTCAGCTATATGCAGTTTATCGTGCCGGGATTGATCATGATGGCGGTCATCACCAACGCCTACGCCAATGTGGCATCGTCCTTCTTCAGTGCCAAATTCCAGCGCAACATTGAAGAGCTGCTCGTTGCACCCGTGCCGACCCACATTATCATTGCCGGCTATGTGGGCGGCGGTGTGGCGCGTGGCATCTGCGTCGGCATTCTGGTAACGGCTATTTCGCTGTTCTTTGTGCCGTTCCACGTTCACTCCTGGCCGATGGTGGCGATTACGCTGCTGCTGACCGCGATTCTGTTTTCACTGGCCGGTCTGCTCAACGCCGTCTTTGCGCGCACCTTTGACGATATCAGCCTGATCCCGACCTTTGTGCTGACGCCACTGACCTATCTGGGCGGCGTATTTTATTCGCTGAGTCTGCTGCCGCCGATCTGGCAGGCTATCTCTAAACTGAATCCAATTGTTTATATGATTAGCGGATTCCGTTATGGCTTCCTGGGCATTAATGATGTGCCGCTGGTGTTTACGCTCTCGGTACTGGTGGCCTTTATTCTGGTGTTCTACTGGCTGGTCTATGCGCTGATTCAGCGCGGACGCGGACTGCGCACCTGACAATAGGTTGAATGGTAAGGGCCACGCTGCGATAAGGGCGTGGCTTTAGTGGTTTAATTGCAGAAGCAGAAATAAAAAGGGCCGCCCATTTTAAGGGCGGCCCTTTTTTGTCAGGCGATCAATTAATCAGGCGATTTGTACCGGCAACGCTTTCGCCAGACGCTTCATCTGGTTGTCACCTTCAAAATAGGCGACCTTAGGCTGCCACTGACGCGCGACGGCATCCTCTACCTGCACATATGAGCAGATAATTAAAATATCGCCTTCGCAGGCGCAGCGGGCAGCCGCACCGTTGACCGAAATAATTTTCGAGCCACGCTCAGCCGCGATAGCGTAGGTGGAAAAGCGCTGACCGTTAGTGACGTTGTAAATATCGATCGCTTCATATTGCAGAATGCCGGAAGCATCCAGGAAATCCTGATCGATAGCGCAGGAGCCTTCATAGTTGAGGTCCGCCTGCGTCACTTTTACGCGGTGCAATTTGCCTTGCAGAACTGTGCGAATCATAGCCAGAAACCTTATCAGAGAAATAAAATAACCTGCAGCGGGCGTAGTTACAGCGTCAGGTCAACAGTTTGATTATCAATCAGTCGGGCTTTACCCAGCCAGGCGGCCATCAGCACCACCGCACGCTGGCTGTCCACTGTCAGCGGCTGCAGCGTGTCCGCATCACAGATTGCCAGGCCATCAGGACGCAATCCCTGTGCCAGCAGAGACTCGCTGGCGGCCTCGATGATCTCTTCAATGTGACGCTCGCCGTTCTCAAGTCGCTGAGCCATCTGATGCATCACCTGGCTCAGCACCGGGGCCAGCTGACGCTCATCGTCTGTCAGGTAGCCGTTGCGTGAACTCAGCGCCAGGCCATCTTTGGCCCGCACGGTTGGCACGCCAACAATCTCAATGTCGAAGCCCATATCAGCCACCATTTTACGAATGATAGCCAGCTGCTGAAAATCCTTTTCACCGAAACAGGCAATATCGGGCTGCACCAGATTAAACAGTTTGCTGACGATGGTCGCCACGCCGCGAAAATGGCCTGGACGCGTTGCCCCTTCCAGCAGGGAAGAGAGCACCGGCACTTCAACAAAGGTCTGATTCTGCGTGCCCTGCGGATAGACTTCAGCCGGTGACGGGGCAAAGACCACGTCAACCTGGTGACGGTTCAGCTTTTCACAATCTTCCTGCAGGGTGCGCGGGTAGCGGGCTAAATCATCGGCACGATCAAACTGCATCGGATTGACGAATATCGAGACAATGACGATGTCGCCGCGCGACCGGGCTTCATCCACCAGCGTCAGATGGCCTTCATGCAGGTTGCCCATGGTCGGCACCAGCGCAATGCGTTTACCCTGCTGACGCCAGCGGCGGACTTCCTGGCGCAGCATCAGCAGCGTTTCAATAATCAACACGGTGACTCTCCTGAATTACTGGAAACTGTGCTCTGCCGCCGGATAGGTTCCGGCCTCGACTTCGGCGATATAGTGGCGAATCGCCGCGCGAACGTCGCCGGTCTCCGCCAGGAAATTTTTGGCAAATTTGGGAATGTGACCACCGGTCACGCCCAGCGCGTCATGCATCACCAGAATCTGACCATCGGTGACGTTACCGGCACCGATGCCGATCACCGGGATGGTGAGCGCCTCGGTGATCCGCTGTGCCAGCGACACCGGCACGCACTCCAGCACCATCAGCTGTGCGCCTGCCGCTTCCAGCGCCAGCGCATCGGCCAGCAGCTGATCGGCACCGGCCTCATTACGCCCCTGCACTTTATAGCCGCCAAAGATATTTACCGATTGCGGGGTCAGGCCAAGATGACCGCACACCGGCACGGCGCGTTCGGTCAGCCTCTGTACGGTCTCAGCCAGCCAGCTGCCGCCTTCCAGTTTCACCATATTGGCACCGGCACGCATCAGCTGTGCGGCACTCTCAAAGGTCTGATCTGGCGTGGCATAACTCATAAAGGGCAGGTCGGCGAGTAGCAGGGCCTGTGGCGCACCACGGCGCACGGCGGTGGTGTGATAGGCGATGTCGCTGACCGTGACCGGCAGGGTGGAGTCGTGCCCCTGCACCGTCATCCCTAAGGAATCACCAACCAGCAGCACCTGAATGCCTTCATCAGCAAACAGGCGGGCAAAACTGAAATCGTAGGCGGTCAGCGTCGCGAATTTTTTACCGCTGGCTTTCGCCTGACGCAGATGTGAAATCGTGGTGGGTTTCATGGCGCTCTCAACTCAGGAATTCTGATGGGCGCAGTTTACTGGATAGCGTGAAAGAGCGGAATCAGAGATGTGCGTTTGTCTGATCAGCCATGCCACAGCGTGATGCTGCGACTGTCGAGGGTGGCCAGAACGGCGCTGAGTGCGCGGCCATCGGGCAGACGGGCATCGGGCGCAATCGCCAGCAGCGGCACCAGCATAAAGGCGCGATTCAGCAGGTCATAGTGCGGCACAATCAGCCGCTCAGTGTTGATTACGGCGTCGCCAAACAGCATCAGATCGATATCCAGCGTGCGCGGCCCCCAGCGTTCCGCCTTACGCACCCGACCATGATCCCGCTCAATCTGCTGGGTATGGTCAAGCAGGGCTTCAGCGCTGAGACTGGTCTCCAGCGCCACGGCGGCATTGAGAAAATCGGGCTGGTCGGGCGGGCCATAAGGCGGTGTACGGTAGAACGGCGAGGTCGCGATGCGTTGCGTCTGCGGCAATGCATCCAGTGCCGTCAGCGCTGCATCAACCTGATGCAGCGGATCGGCCAGATTACTGCCTAATGCGAGGTAAACCTGTGTCATGACACGTTTTGATTGTCACGACGTGGTGCGGAAGAGCGGCGGCGCGGACGACGCGATTTATTGCGCGGCACCGGATCGTCACCCAGGTTATTCAGCATGTTTTTCTGATGCGGCGGCGCAGCCACCTGGAATTCCCCCCACCACTGGCTCAGACGCAGCAGCTCCGGGTTGTTCTCCACTTCCGCCCGCAGCGCCAGCAGATCGTATGCGGCGCGGAATTTCGGATGCTCCATCAGTTTCCAGGCGCGTTTACCGTGACGGCGTGACATGCGTAATTGCAGCAGCCAGATATCTCGGATCAGCGAGGTAATACGTTTTGGAATCGCCAGCGCACGGCAGGCTTCGTCCAGCGTATCGTTCATCGCCATCGCAAAGGCTTCGAAGTAGGTCAGGCCACTCTCCTGCGCAATGCGTTCGGCCGCTTCAAGCTGCGGATACCAGAACATTGCCGCAAACAGGAACGCCGGATTCACGCGCATGTCGTTATGAATGCGGTTGTCGGTGTTTTTCAGCACCTGTGCCAGCATCCGCTCCATGTGGCTGTCACTGTTTTCCGTGAAGTTGCGCGCCAGCGTCGGGAACAGCGGCTGGAACAGCTGATATTCACACAGCTTCAGATAAGTGCTGTAGCCATAACCCGCCTGCAACAGCTTCAGGGACTCTTCAAACAGGCGCGCGGGCGGGATATCACGCAGCAGCGAGGCCAGACGTGGAATCGGCTCGGCGGTTTCCGGCGCAATGCTCATATTAAGTTTGGCGGCAAAGCGCGCGACTCGCAGCATGCGCACCGGATCTTCGCGGTAGCGGGTTTCCGGATCGCCAATCAGGCGAATGATGCCCTGTTCGAGATCGCTGATGCCGCCAACGTAGTCGCGCACGCTGAAATCAGCCACGCTGTAGTAGAGGCTGTTGATGGTGAGATCGCGGCGCTGGGCATCATCTTCGATAGAGCCGAAGATATTGTCGCGCAGCAGCATGCCGCTCTGGGCGCGCTGCGAACTGTTGCGATCTTCCGCAATCTCTTCAACCTGATGATGTCCACGGAAGGTGGCAACTTCGATCACTTCCGGGCCAAACATCACGTGTGCCAGTCGGAAACGGCGACCGACCAGGCGACAGTTGCGGAACAGCTTGCGCATCTGCTCAGGCGTGGCGTTAGTGGTCACGTCGAAATCTTTGGGTTTTTGCCCCAGTAGCAAATCGCGCACGCCACCGCCTACCAGATAGGCTTCATAACCGGCTTTGTTCAGGCGATAGAGCACTTTGAGGGCATTTTCGCTGATGTCTTTACGTGAGATGGTATGGCTTTCACGAGGGATGATGGTCATCAGACGCTCTGGTTCAACCTCTGCTGGGGCTTCCTCTTCATCACGCTTCAGGACTTTCCGGCAAAAATTAGCTACTCGGGTAAAAATGGGACACCTCGACAGTGGCAATAAGGGTGTAGGTAAAATCAGCGGCTAATCATAGCCTGTTGAGAACCGTTTGAGAATGCTGTTGTCTATGCATCCGGTTTCAGGGCGTTCTGTTGCGGCATCAAAGCGATATTCCACTGTGACACCGCATCAGACAGCAGTTTGTCCTGCGTTAAGTCCTGCCAGCCGCGTGAAACAGGCTGTCCGAGGAAGCGCAATGCCGCTACCAGCAGGGGTCTGGCATCGCCATCGGGCAGTGAAGGCGCGTGATTCTGCTTCGATAACTTATTGCCATCGTGATTAAGCGCCAGCGGCAGATGCAGCCAGGCCGGCACCGGCCAGCCAAACTGCTGATAAAGTGCAATCTGCCGTACCGTCGGTTCAATCAAATCTGCGCCGCGCACCACTTCGGTAATGCCCTGAAAATGATCGTCGACGACCACCGCCAGGTTGTAGGCAAACAGACCATCGCGACGGTGAATAATAAAATCTTCCTGTGCCAGACGCCTGTCCGCCTCTACGCGCCCGCGTAATCGGTCATCAAACGCAAAGACCGGCGCATGCTGGCGTAAACGCAGCGCGGCATTCTCTGGTCCACGTTGCCGTTCACGGCAGTAACCATCATAGAAACCGCCAATCTCCTGAATGCGACGTCGGGGACAGGTGCAGAAATAGCTCTGACGATGCTGCTGCAGCCAGGCCAGCGCCTCACGGTAGGCCTCATGACGTTGCGACTGCCACAGCACCTCGCCATCCCATGTCAAACCGTAGTGTTCCAGCTGATGCAGGATGCGGCTGGCGGCACCTGGCACTTCCCGCGGCGGATCGATATCTTCAATTCTCACCCGCCAGATGCCGTTTTGCGCGCGCGCGCTCAGGTAACTGCCCAGGGCAGCAATCAGCGAGCCAAAATGAAGTTCACCAGAGGGAGAAGGGGCGAAGCGACCAATGCAGGAGGATGACATAGGATTCAGAAGTGACCACGCAGTGGACAAAACAGTCGTTGTTCCACTGCGCGGTAACAGGCTGGACGCGGCATCAGCCGGCCATTTGTTTCTCACGAATTTCTGCTAACGTCTTACAGTCGATACAGAGATCGGCAGTAGGACGTGCTTCGAGACGGCGGATACCAATCTCAACGCCACAGGAATCGCAATAACCGAAGTCGTCGTCTTCGACTTTCTTCAGTGTCTTCTCGATCTTTTTAATCAGTTTACGTTCGCGATCGCGGTTACGCAGCTCCAGGCTGAACTCCTCTTCCTGCGCGGCACGGTCAACCGGGTCCGGGAAGTTAGCGGCTTCATCCTGCATATGCGATACGGTACGATCGACTTCGTCCCGCAATTGATTACGCCAGGCTTCCAGAATCTTGCGAAAATGGGTCAGCTGCGCGTCGTTCATATACTCTTCGCCAGGCTTAACCTGATAAGGCTCAACGCCAGCGATAGCGAGAATACTCAGGGACGATGTTTTACGGTTTTGACCTTCTTGCATGTTGCTTCTCCTGGATAACACGCACTATACCCTCTGACTGACGTCCCGCAGGGGCGTTGCTGCCGGCCTGCATCTGACGTCTGCGGGGTACATCGATCCCCCATTGGGGAAAAAAACAGGCCGCTATAAATAACAGAAGCAGTCAGGGTTGGCAATTCTTGATGAACACACCTTGACAAGCCTGTGAGGAACAGCGTAATCAGCCCTTAGTTCAGAACATTCTTACCACATAAAATTGCAAAAGATATTACAAGGTTACGTTGATCGGCGATTTAAGAAACATTCCCTCCGCCGATAAGTCTGCCTGATACGCTAAAACCTCTACACCTTCCCGTTGCGCCTGAGCCAGTTGTTCTGCATACGCCGCATCAATGTGACGTGCCGGAGAAACGTCCTCAATCCCCGAGTGCAAAACGGCAAACAACAAAACGGCCCGATGACCCTCTGCCGCCACTGTCGCCAGCTCGCGCAGATGTTTTCGTCCTCGAACCGTCACCGCATCCGGAAAATAGCCTTTACCTTCATGTAAAAGGGTTACGGATTTCACCTCAATATAGCAGTTGCGTCGTGCCTCTGCTTTGAGCAGGAAATCAATTCTGCTTTTTTCACTGCCATATTTCACTTCCGCCTGTCGATGCGAATAACCGGCCAGCGATGGCAGCCGATCCTGGTCCAGCGCTTCAGCCACCAGCTGATTCGCACGCAGGGTATTTACGCAGATCCAGTGGCCCTGCTGCGTTTCGGTCAGCTCCCAGCTGTGGGGATATTTGCGCGTCAGGCTGTCGGATGTGGAATACCAGACGGTATCGCCCGGTGTGGCGCAGCCGGTCATGGCCCCGGTGTTGGCGCAGTGGATCGTCAGCACTTCGCCCTCTGGCGTCTCGACATCGGCCAGGAAACGTTTGTAACGGACGATCAGGCGGGCGGATTTAAGGGGCGGAGAGAAGTGCATGCGGATCCTGAGACGTTAATGGCCAGCTGGCCAGCGCGCGATAGCGGGTACGCCCTCTGGCATAGTCAGAGGCAAACAGTGAAAAGGTGGAGACGCGAAAACGCCAGTGAAAACCGCGTGGTGGCAATGCAACCGGCTGGATGGCCTGGCGTAACAGCGTGATGTGCGGATGAAACGGCTGTGGGCTTTGATAACAGCCATGTCGGGCGGCCTGCGCCCGCAGCAGGCTGGCGAGCTGAAGCAGGCCGCGAGGCGCGCGCTGGCAGCCGAGCCAGACCACGCCGGGACGCGGCCAGTGCCCGGCATCATCCAGGTCGAGATCGAAACCGGGCTGGACGATGCGGGAGGCCAGCGTCTGCAGGCGTTGTGAGGTTTCCGGTGCAACCTCACCCAGAAACGCCAGCGTCAGGTGCAGATTCGCTGCGACCACGGGCGTGCCGGCCTCTGCAGGAAAGGTGTCGGCCCGCCAGCGCACCAGCTGTTGCTGCATGTCGTCAGGCAGGCTGATGGCAAAAAATAAGCGTTGTGTCGCCATGGCGCTCTCCGGCAAATATCACGGATGGATGCTACAATGCGCGCCATCTTAGCACAGGCAGAAGCGGAGTTTGCTGTGAGCGATTTACCGGTCAGCGCGGTGCTGCCAGACATCCTGGCGGCACTGCGTGACGCCTCTCAAATCCTGCTGGCCGCCCCTACCGGCGCGGGCAAATCGACCTGGCTGCCGCTGCAGTTGTTGCAGCAGGCGGCGCTGCCGGGACGCATCATTATGCTGGAGCCACGCCGGCTGGCAGCGCGTAATGTGGCGCAGCGGCTGGCGGAACAGCTCGGCGAACAGCCGGGTGCCACGGTGGGATTTCGGATGCGTGGCGAAAGCTGCGTCGGGCCAGAAACCCGGCTGGAAGTCGTTACCGAAGGGATGCTCACGCGCATGCTTCAGCACGATCCGATGCTGGAGGGCGTGTCGCTGGTCATCCTCGATGAGTTTCACGAGCGCAGCCTGCAGGCCGATCTGGCGCTGGCGCTGCTGCTCGATGTGCAGCAGGGGCTGCGCGACGATCTTAAAATCATGCTGATGTCGGCCACGCTGGATAATGCCCGGCTGGCGGCGCTGCTGCCGGATGCGCCACTGATTATTTCAGAAGGGCGCAGCTATCCGGTTGAGCGGCGTTACGCGTCGCTGAATCAGAACGTACGCTTTGAAGAGGCGGTCGCGCGTGAAGTCGCTCAGCTGCTGCGCGATGAAGAGGGTTCACTGTTACTGTTTCTGCCGGGCGTGGCGGAAATTGAACGGGTGAAGCGCGAGCTGGAATCACGCATCAGTGACGATGTGGATCTGACGCCGCTCTACGGTGCACTACCGCTGGCGGCGCAGCGCCGGGCGATTCTGCCCGCCGCTGCTGGACGTCGCAAAGTGGTGCTCGCCACCAATATTGCCGAGACCAGCCTGACCATTGAGGGGATTCGTCTGGTCGTCGACAGTGCGCTGGAACGCAGCGCCCTGTTTGATGCCCGCAGCGGCGTAACGCGTCTGCAGACCCAGCGCATCAGCCAGGCCTCAATGATCCAGCGCGCAGGTCGCGCCGGGCGACTGATGCCAGGGATCTGCCTGCATCTGCTGCCGCAGGAGCAGGCGTCACGTGCAGCAGCGCAGAGCGAACCGGAAATCGTGAACAGCGATCTCTCGTCGCTGTGGCTGGATCTGCTGCAGTGGGGCTGTACCGGGCCGCAACAGCTGCAGTGGTTGGATCAGCCGCCCGCCAGAAATCTGATTGCAGCGCAACAGCAACTGACCCGTCTGGGTGCTCTGGACAGCAACGGCCTGCTCAACACACTGGGACGGCGTATGGCACAGCTGGGTTGCGATCCGCGGCTTGCTGCTATGCTCTGTGCCGCAGGCGATGAGCCGGATGCGGTCGCCAGCGCCGCGCTGCTGGTGGCAATTCTGGAAGATCCTCCGCGCAGCGGCAGTGCCGATCTGCGTGATGCGCTGCATCGGCCACAGGCTCAATGGCAGAGGCGGGCGCAGCAGTGGCAGCAGCGGCTTAAAATCCGTGGCGGACGGGTCGATGAAGATCGCTTCGCTGGCCTGCTGGCGGTAGGGTTTGGCGATCGGCTGGCGCGGCGTCGCGACCAGAGCGGTCGCTATCAGCTGGCCAACGGGCTGGGGGCCAGACTCGATGAGCAGGATGGCCTGACGCGCAACGAATGGCTGATTGCACCCGCTCTGTTGCAGGGCAGTGCGACGCCGGATGCCCGGATGTTGCTGGCACTGCCGGTCGATATTGAAACGCTGTGCCAGCAGCAGCCCGCACTGATTGAGCGCCGGACCGAAGTGGAGTGGGACGAAGAGAAGGGCACGCTGCGTGCGTTCAGACGTGAGCAGATTGGCGCGCTGATCCTGAAGACCCAGCCGATGGCGCGCCCGGAGCCGGATGTGCTTCACGCGGCTATGCTGCGCTGGATCGCCGAAAAAGGGCTGTCGGTATTGGGCTGGACGCCGGATGCCGAACAGTTGCGCCTGCGCATTCAGTGTGCGGCGCAGTGGCTGCCGGAAGAGAACTGGCCCGCCATGGATGACGAAAGCCTGCTTGAGAGCCTGCCGCAGTGGCTGCTGCCGCAAATGTCAGCAGTACGCGATCTGCGTAGCCTGCAGTCAGTAAACCTGACCACGGCGCTCTTACATTTACTCACATGGTCACAACGTCAGCGGCTGGATAGTGTGCTGCCAACTCATTACACTGTGCCGACCGGAAGCCGGCTTCCAATCCGCTACGATGCGGATAAGCCGCCCGCGCTGGCAGTCAGGATTCAGGAGATGTTTGGCGAAGCGCAGAATCCCACCGTGGCGGAAGGACGCATCCCGCTGGTGCTTGAGCTGTTATCGCCCGCCCAGCGCCCGTTGCAGATTACCCGTGATCTGGCGGCGTTCTGGCGCGGTGCCTGGCCGGAGGTCAGGAAAGAGATGAAGGGACGCTATCCGAAACACCTCTGGCCAGAGGATCCGGCCACCGCCTTGCCAACAAGGCGAACCAAAAAAATGTCCCCGCAGGGTTGAGTCCGCTGGATCGAATTCAGAGGGTTCTGCCATGCGGCACGCGAGAAAGCAGTTAGAGTAGCGGCGCTGCCGTAAGCACTGCCTGGAGAAGAAAAGTAATGTCTGGGAACGATCGCGAACCAATAGGGCGCAAAGGTAAACCGTTGCCGCCGCGCAGCAGTGCGGGCCGGGGACGACGCAGGGATATCGAACAGGATATCGATCAGGACGATTTTAATGATGACGAGGAGGAAGCGCCGGTGCCACGTAAAGGTAAAGGTGGAAAACCGCCGCGCGGCAAACGCCGTTGGCTGGGATGGATAATTAAACTGTTCCTGGTGTTTGTGGTGGTCATGGCCGCGTGGGGCATCTACCTCGACTCGGAAATTCGCAGTCGTATTGACGGTAAGGTGTGGCAACTGCCCGCCACCGTCTATGGCCGCATGGTCAGCCTGGAACCGGGCATGGCCTACAACAAAAGTGAAATGGTGGCGCTGCTGGAAGGGACTCAGTATCGCGAAGTCTCCCGTATTACGCGCCCCGGCGAGTTTTCGGTGAAGGGCAACACCATTGATCTGCTGCGTCGCCCGTTTGATTTCCCCGACAGTAAAGAGGGGCAAATCCACGCGCGCATGAGCTTTACCAAAGATGAGCTGAGCGAGATTAAAAACCTCGAAACCGGCCGTGATTTTGGCTTTTTCCGCCTCGATCCGCGTCTGATCACCATGCTGCAGTCGCCGAATGGTGAACAGCGACTCTTCGTGCCGCGTACCGGTTTCCCGGATCTGCTGGTCGATACGCTGATCGCCACTGAAGATCGCCATTTCTATGAGCATGATGGCATCAGCCCGTACTCCATTGGTCGCGCCTTCCTGGCGAACATCACGGCCGGGAAAGCGGTGCAGGGTGGCAGTACGCTGACGCAGCAGCTGGTGAAGAACCTGTTCCTGACCAATGAGCGTTCGCTGTGGCGCAAAGCGCGTGAAGCCTATATGGCGGTGATCATGGATGCGCGCTACAGCAAAGATCGCATCCTGGAGCTCTACCTGAATGAGGTCTATCTCGGTCAGGCGGGTAGCGATCAGATTCGCGGCTTCCCGCTGGCGAGCCTCTACTACTTTGGCCGTCCGGTGGATGAGCTGAGTCTGGATCAGCAGGCGATGCTGGTCGGCATGGTGAAAGGGGCGTCGCTCTATAACCCGTGGCGCAACCCGAAACTGGCGCTGGAACGCCGCAACCTGGTGCTGCGCCTGTTGCAGCAGCAGCAAGTGATCGACCAGGAGCTGTACGACATGTTGTCGGCGCGTCCATTGGGCGTGCAGCCGAAGGGCGGTGTGATCACGCCACAGCCTGCCTTTATGCAGATGGTGCGTAACGAGCTTCAGGCGAAACTGGGCGATAAAGTGAAAGATCTCTCCGGCGTGAAGATTTTTACCACGCTGGATCCGGTCTCTCAGGATGCGGCCGAAAAAGCGGTGGTTGACGGCATCCCGACGCTGAAAAAACAGCGCGGCCTGAAGGATCTGGAAACCGCAATGGTGGTGGTTGACCGCTTCAGCGGCGAAGTCCGTGCCATGGTCGGTGGTGCCGATCCGCAGTATGCCGGTTACAACCGTGCGCTGCAGGCGCGTCGCTCTATTGGTTCCCTGGCGAAACCGGCGACCTATCTCACCGCGCTGAGCCAGCCAAACAGCTACCGCCTGAACAGCTGGATCGCCGATGAGCCGATTGCGCTGAAGCAGCCAAATGGCACCGTGTGGAAACCGATGAACGACGACCGTCGCTTCAGCGGCAAAGTGATGCTGGTGGACGCGCTGACCAACTCCATGAACGTGCCGACGGTTAACCTCGGTATGACGCTGGGGCTGGATGCGGTGGTCGATACCTGGAACAAGCTGGGTGTGCCGAAAGAGCAGCTCAATCCGGTGCCAGCGATGCTGCTGGGTGCGCTTAACCTGACGCCGGTTGAAGTGGCGCAGGCGTTCCAGTCGATTGCCAGCGGCGGTAACCGCGCTGAGCTGTCGGCGGTGCGGTCGGTGATCGCAGAAGATGGCAGCGTGCTCTATCAGAGTTATCCGCAGGCGCAGCGTGTTGAACCGGCTCAGGCCGCCTATCTGACGCTCTATACCCTGCAGCAGGTCGCCGATCACGGCACCGCCCGTGCGCTGGGCGCGCGTTTCCCGAATGCGCATCTGGCCGGGAAAACCGGTACCACCAACGATCTGGTCGATAGCTGGTTTGCCGGTATTGATGGCAAAGAAGTGGCGATCACCTGGGTGGGACGCGATAACAACCAGCCGACCAAACTCTATGGTGCCAGCGGTGCGATGCAGCTCTACCGTCGCTACCTCGACAATCAGGCACCGATGCCGTTGCAGCTGACGCCGCCAGAAGATGTGTCACTGATGAATGTGGATTCTGCCGGTAACTTTGTCTGCGGTACGGGCAGCAGCACCTGGCGATCTCTGCCGGTGTGGGCGCTGGATCCGAATGCGCTGTGTCAGCAACAGCAGCAGCAGGTTCAGCAGCAGCAACAGCTGTTTGACCAGCAACAACAGCAACAACAGCAACAACAGCAACCGGCCCAGCAACCGCAGGAGCAGAAAGACAGCGACGGCGTAGCCGGTTGGATAAAAGATATGTTTGGCAAATAAATCAGTCAGACAGGTTAAAAAGGGCGCTTCGGCGTCCTTTTTTTGTTTTTGATTAATACGGGTAAACGGCCCTGCAAACGGCGTCACTGCTGGGATTTCTGCTTGCAGTCGTCGCTGAAGTTCGCATATTATCCAATCCGTTATAATAATCATTATCGTTTCGATTCGCTCGCCTGAGCCTATTTTAAGAGACACCTTTTTATGAATGCGCGAACGACTTTTGCAGACAACACCAAAAAAACATTTTCCCGGCCGCTTCTGGGCGTCATGATCTCACTGAGCCTGAGTACCTCGCTTTACGCTGCTCAGACGGAGACCATGGTGGTCTCAGCGGATGGCGGCAGCGGCGTCGAGGCGGAAAGCGCCTGGGGACCGGCACCGACGGTGGCGGCGAAACGCAGCGCCACCGGCACCAAAACCGATACCCCGATTGAAAAAAATCCGCAGTCTGTCTCCGTGGTTACCCGCGAAGAGATGGAAATGCGCAACGTGACCAGCGTGAAAGGGGCGTTTAACTATACGCCTGGCGTGCTGACCGGCAACCGTGGCAGCTCAGACGTGATTGATGCGCTTTCGATTCGCGGCTTCAGCGAAACCAATACCAACCAGTATCTGGATGGCCTGAAACTGCAGGGAGATAACTACTCCGAGTTTGCCATCGATCCCTACTTTCTGGAGCGCGCCGAACTGCTGCGCGGTCCGGTGTCGGTGCTCTACGGTAAAAGCAATCCGGGCGGTGTTGTCTCACTGGTGAGCAAGCGTCCCACCCAGGAAACCCTGCGCGAAGTACAGTTCCAGATGGGTAACGACAATCTCTTCTCGACCGGCTTTGACTTTGGTGGCGCGCTGGATGATAACGGCGTCTACAGCTATCGCCTGACCGGTCAGGCGCGCAGTCAGGATGCGCAGCAGTCGATGAATAAAGAGAAGCGCTACACCATCGCGCCGTCATTCAGCTGGCGTCCCGACGATCGCACCCGCATTGATCTGCTGACCTATTTCCAGAACGAGCCAGAAACCGGCTATTACGGCTGGCTGCCGCGTCAGGGCACCGTGGTGCCGATCACCCGTGCCGATGGCAGCCAGTACAAACTGCCGACCGACTTCGACGAGGGCGAGCAGAGCAATAAGATATCGCGCACCACCAAAATGGTGGGCTATAACGCCGAGCATACCCTCAATGACACCTGGACGCTGCGCCAGAACCTGCGTTACGCCGACCTGCGCACCGATTACCGCAGTATTTATGGCAATGGTTTCAATACCGCAACCCAGGAGATTACCCGTGGTTCTGCGGCCTCCAGCGAAAAGCTGAATCAGTTTGCCGTAGATACTCAGGCACAGGCAAAGTTTGCCACCGGCCAGGTCGATCATACGCTGCTGCTGGGTGTGGACTTCCAGCGTACGCGTAATGATATCGACGCACAGTTTGGCTCGGCATCCAGCCTGAATGCGGTTAACCCGCAATATGGCGATGATAGCGTGACGCCGTTTGCCGATCCTTATCAGCATCTGAATAAGCAGCGTCAGACCGGCCTCTATGCACAGGATCAGATGGAATGGAACCGCTGGGTGCTGACGCTGGGTGGCCGCTACGACTACGCCATGACCTCGGTTTATGATCGGGTGGCGAATAGCGTTGATCGCCAGAACGATCAGGCCTTTACCTGGCGTGGGGGGCTGAACTATGTGTTTGATAACGGAATCGCGCCTTACTTCAGCTACAGCGAAGCCTTTATTCCGAATGCGGGTTCAACCTATGAGGGGCAGGCATTTGATCCGTCACGCGCTAAGCAGTATGAAGCGGGCGTGAAATATGTACCGAAAGATCGTCCGGTGGTGCTCACCGCCGCGCTTTACCAGCTTACCAAAACCAAAAACCTGACTGCCGATCCGGATACGGTTAATCATCCGTTTGCCAGCGTACAGAGCGGTGAAATCCGGTCGCGCGGCGTAGAGCTGGAAGCTAAAGCGGCGCTGAACGCTAACGTCAATCTGACGGCCTCCTACACCTACACCGATGCGGAATATACTGAAGACACCCAGCTCAAAGGCAAAACGCCGGTGCAGGTGCCGAAGCATATGGCTTCACTCTGGAGCGACTACACCTTCCACGAAACCGCCTTGTCAGGTGTGACAGTGGGCGCAGGTGTGCGTTACGTTGGGGAAAGCCAGGGGCTTTACAGCACCGGCACTGAGCAGAACCAGAACTTTAAGGTAGCCGGTTACACCACGGTGGATGCGGCGCTGAAATACGATCTGGGTCGCTTCGGCCTGCCTGGCTCGACGGTAGGCGTCAACGTCAACAATCTGTTCAATCGCGAGTATGTCGCCAGCTGCTACCGTGAATACGCCTGCTACTGGGGTGCGGAACGCCAGATTGTCGGCACCGCGACCTTCAGATTCTGATTTAACCGGGCGCTTCGGCGCCCGTTCACAGGGATAACCATGCCGCATCCGCACGCAGAAGAGGCAACCTTCAGGCTGGAGAATGCCAGTTTCGAAGTGCCCGGCCGCACTCTCCTCCAGCCCCTGTCGCTGACTTTTCCACCGGGTAAAATGACCGCGCTGATTGGTCATAATGGCTCGGGCAAATCGACGCTGTTGAAAATGCTGGGCCGTCATCATGCGGCCAGTAGTGGAGAGGTTTTGCTGAATCAGCAGCCGGTCGGGCGCTGGCACAGTAAAGCCTTTGCCCGCGAGGTGGCCTATCTGCCTCAGCAGTTACCGGCCGCCGAAGGGATGACGGTGCGTGAACTGGTGGCGATTGGCCGCTATCCCTGGCACGGGGCGCTGGGGCGCTTTGGTCAGGAGGATCGCGATAGGGTAGAGGATGCGATTGCGCAGGTCGGGCTAAAGCCCTTTGCCGGCCGGCTGGTGGACAGTCTGTCAGGCGGTGAGCGTCAGCGCGCCTGGCTGGCAATGATGGTGGCGCAGAACAGTCGCTGTCTGCTGCTGGATGAACCGACCTCGGCGCTGGATATTGCCCATCAGGTTGAGGTACTGGCGCTGATCAAAGATCTGAGCCAGCAGCGCGGCCTGACCGTCATTGCGGTGCTGCACGATATCAATATGGCGGCACGCTACTGCGATCATCTGGTGGCGCTGCGTCAGGGCGCGATGATTGCCGAAGGTGACGCGGAGGCGATTATGCAGCCAGAGGTGCTCGGTGCAATTTATGGCATTCCGATGGGCATTTTACCGCACCCGCAGGGCGGCTCGCCGGTTAGTTTTGTCTGTTAAGGAAAGGATGATGCCCGATCTTTATCGCCGCCGCCTGTTGCTGGCACTGGCGGCCTCGCCGCTGTTTTGTGCGCTTCCTCTGCGTGCTGCCACGCCGAATCCGGGCCGGATTATCGCACTGGAGTGGTTACCCACCGAACTGCTGATAGCGCTGGGCGTTACGCCCTGGGGCGTGGCCGATCTGCACAACTACAACATCTGGGTCGGGGAGCCGAAGCTGCCTGCGGACGTGATTGACGTAGGCCTGCGCACCGAACCCAATCTTGAGCTGATGGCGCAAATGCAGCCGTCGCTGATCCTCTGCTCCAACGGCTACGGCCCGCCTAAAGAGAAACTGACGCGCATCGCACCCATCATGGGCTTCGACCTTCACAGCGGCGACGGAAAACCCTTCACCGCCGCGCGCGCATCACTGCGTCAGCTGGCGGCGCGCCTGGGATTAAATGAGCGCGCGGAGCAGCATCTGCGCGAGGTCGATGATCGGCTGGCAGCGGCGCGTGAGCGGCTGGCACCCTATGCCGGACGCACGCTTCTGCTGATGTCGCTGCTCGACAGTCGTCACGCCATTACCTTCGGTAAAAACAGCCTGTTCCTGGAAGTGATGACGCTGCTGGGCCTGAAAAATGGCTGGCAGGGCGAAACCAACTTCTGGGGCAGCGCAGTGATCGGCATCGAACAGCTGGCGCAGGCCGGGGAGGTGGATGTTATCTGTTTCGATCATGACAATGACGTGGAGATGCAGCAGCTGATGCGCAGTCCGCTGTGGCAGGCCATGCCGTTTGTTCGCACCGGACGCTTTCAGCGCGTCCCGGCGGTCTGGTATTACGGTGCAACGCTCTCGGCGCTGCACTTTGTTCGCGTGCTGGAACGCGCGCTGGAGACGCACTGATGCGCCATGCACTGTTTCCCGCAGTCTTCCTCAGCCTGCTGTTTCTGCTCTCACTCAGCCTGACGCTGGTTAATCTGCACCAGGCACTGCCACAGGCTGAATGGTGGCAGGCATTCTGGTCACCAGCCGTCGATAGTCTGCCGCAGATGGTGTTTCACTACAGCCTGCTGCCGCGCACGGCGCTGGCGCTGCTGGTGGGTGCCGGGCTGGGGTTAGCCGGTCTGCTGTTTCAGCAGATCCTGCGCAACCCACTGGCGGAGCCAACCACGCTTGGCGTCTCTTCCGGCGCGCAGCTGGGCATTACCGTGGCGACGCTGTGGCATCTGCCAGGCGGGGCGTTGACACAGCAGTTTGCTGCGCTTAGCGGTGCGTTGCTGGTGGGCGCGCTGGTGTTTGGTGTGGCCTGGGGCAAACGTCTGTCGCCGGTGACGCTGATTCTGGCCGGACTGGTACTGAGCCTGTATAGCGGCGCGGTGAATCAAATCTTCGCAATCTTCAATCACGATCAGCTGCAAAACATGTTTCTGTGGAGCACCGGCGCGCTGAATCAGATGAGCTGGGAAAACGTGCAGCAACTCTGGCCGCGCCTGCTGCTGGCGTTTGTGCTGGCGCTGGCGCTGATGCGTCCGCTGACGCTGATGGGGCTGGATGATGGTGTCGCAAAAAATCTGGGTCTGACACTCTCTGTGGCACGTATTGGCGGTCTTGGACTGGCGATTCTGCTCAGCGCACAGCTGGTCAATGTCGCCGGTATCATCGGTTTTATCGGGCTGTTTGCGCCGCTGCTGGCGAAGATGCTGGGTGGACGACGACTCCTCACCCGGATGCTGCTGGCACCGCTGGCTGGCGCGCTGCTGCTGTGGCTTGCAGATAGCTGTGTGTTATGGCTCAGCGCACACTGGCGCGATATTCCGACCGGCACGGCCACGGCCCTGCTTGGCGTACCGATTCTGCTGTGGCTGCTGCCGCGACTGCGCACTGGTTCAGTGCCGCCCGCGCTGAATCAGGGTGACTATGTGCCCGCCGAGCGACAGAACCTGCTGCGCTGGGCGCTGATCGGTCTCGCTGTTCTTGCCCTGCTGGCGTGGGGTGGTCTGGCGTTTGGACGTGATGCGCAGGGCTGGAGCGGGGCAGCGGGCGAGATGCTGCAATCACTGCTGCCGTGGCGCGCGCCGCGCGTGCTGGCGGCACTGGTAACCGGTCTGATGCTGGGCGTGGCGGGGAGTCTGATTCAGCGGCTGACCGGCAATCCCATGGCCAGCCCGGAAGTGCTGGGCATCAGTTCCGGAGCTGCCTGCGGTGTAGTGGTCATGATGTTCTTTGTGCCAGGCGATGCGATGGTCTGGCTGCTGCCCGCCGGTGCGTTGGGTGCCGCGCTGACGCTGCTGGTGATTATGGCGGTAGCCAGCCGTGGCGGCTTCTCGCCGGAGCGGATGCTGCTGGCGGGTATGGCGCTTAACAGCGCCTTTGTCACCCTGCTGATGTTGCTGCTGGCCAGCGGCGATCCGCGTATGGGCGGGCTGCTGAGCTGGATCTCCGGCTCGACCTATAACATCAGCGGCAGTCAGGCGATTCAGAGCGCAATTTGCGCGCTGGTGCTGGTGTCGCTTGCTCCATTGGCGAGCCGCTGGCTGACGCTGCTGCCGCTAGGAAGTGCGACCGCGCGCTCGGCGGGCATGGCGCTGACGCCCGCGCGGCTGAGTCTGCTGCTGCTGGCCGCCGCGCTGACCGCCAGCGCGACGCTGACTATCGGTCCGCTGAGTTTTGTCGGACTGATGGCACCGCATATGGCGCGGATGTTGGGGTTCCGGCGGGCCTTGCCGCAACTGCTGCTGTCGGGATTGCTGGGCGGGGGATTGATGATACTGGCTGACTGGTGCGGGCGAATGCTGGCATTTCCGGATCAAATCCCTGCCGGATTGATGGCGACGTTTTTAGGTGCGCCTTACTTTATCTGGCTGCTGCGGCGTTCAGGTTAAAAAAAGACCAGCGCAAACCGGTCTGAGATTATTAACAAAGTCTGGCCCGATTGGCTGTGAGACTGAGCCTGCGAAGGGAACACGGTCAGATCGGAAAGACGCAAAAGCCGTCATCCCTGACACGCTCGGCCCGCGCCGTCCATGGCGCGGGACGCTTTCCTCCTCTGCCCGTGTTCCCTGCGCGTTGAGTTTTATGTTGCTGTGAGATCCTGGACCGGGTGCTGCTGCCGGTCTTCGTCTTTAACGCTGCCGCAATTACAGCTTCGCGAAACAACGACGCGCGGCGTCGACCGTGCGCTGAATATCCTCTTCGCTGTGTGCCAGCGACATAAAGCCTGCTTCATAAGCTGATGGCGCAAAGTAAACGCCCTCCTCCAGCATCAGATGGAAGAAGGTTTTAAAGCGCGCTACATCGCAGCGTGTCACATCGGCATAACAGGTCACGCTGTCAGCGTCGGTGAAGAACAGGCCAAACATCCCGCCCACATGGTTGATCACCAGCGGGATATTTTGCTGTTGTGCTGCCTCCCGCAGACCCTCAGCCAGCTGGCGGGTCAGGGCATCCAGCTTTTCGTGCGTGCCAGGCTGCGCGATCTGCGTCAGGCAGGCAAAACCGGCGGCCATCGCGATTGGGTTACCGGAGAGCGTGCCCGCCTGATAAACCGGACCGGTCGGGGCCAGCGCAGCCATCACGTCGCGACGGCCACCGAATGCACCAACCGGCATCCCGCCACCGATAATCTTTCCGAGGCAGGTCAGGTCAGGACGCACATTGTAGTGAGCCTGCGCGCCACCCAGCGCCACGCGGAAACCGGTCATCACTTCATCAATAATCAGCAGTGCGCCGAACTCATCGCAGATCGCGCGCAGGCCTGGCAGGAATTCCGGCTGCGGCGGAATGCAGTTCATGTTGCCGGCAACCGGCTCAACGATGATGGCTGCGATGGCGTCAGGATATTGCTCAAAGGCGCTGCGCACTGAGTCGAGGTCATTAAAGGTGCAGGTCAGGGTGTGTTTAGCGAAATCAGCCGGTACGCCCGGCGAGTTTGGCTGACCCAGCGTTAAGGCACCGGAACCGGCTTTCACCAGCAGATGATCGGCGTGACCGTGATAGCAGCCTTCAAACTTGATAATTTTATCGCGGCCGGTAAAGCCACGTGCCAGACGAATCGCGCTCATGGTCGCTTCGGTGCCGGAGTTGACCATCCGCACCATCTCCATAGAAGGCACCAGCTCACACACCAGCTGTGCCATGGTCACTTCCATTTCGGTCGGTGCGCCAAAGCTCAGGCCGCGCTGGGCCGCTTCGATCACGGCATTGCGGATCGCCGCGTTGTTATGGCCCAGCACCATCGGACCCCATGAGCCCACGTAGTCGATATAGGCTTTGCCATCGGCGTCATAGAGATACGCGCCATCAGCATGTTCAATAAACAATGGAACGCCGCCCACACCGGTAAATGCGCGTACTGGCGAGTTTACCCCGCCCGGGATCAGGCGTTGTGCCTCGGCAAACAGTTGTTCGGACTTACTCATTTTCGGCTCCAGCGGTTCACAAAAAATATTGCACTATTCTACGGAAGAGGGGCAGCAGACGAAAGGCGGATTCACCCGCAGCGCCCTTAACAGAGGTAAAAGCGGCACAGAGTGCGAAGGGGAGAGCTTGATTGCGCTGAGGTGCTGGCTGATAATAGCGTAATTAAGGTCGTTTTCTGACCTGGGCGTTTACCGGAGTAAAACATGAGTGATGAAGTAGTAGCACTGCCGTTGCAGTTTACCGACGCCGCAGCCACCAAGGTGAAGAACCTGATTGCCGACGAAGAGAACCCGGCGCTGAAACTTCGCGTCTATATCACCGGTGGCGGTTGCAGTGGTTTCCAGTACGGCTTCACCTTTGATGACCAGCTGAATGATGGCGACATGACGATCGAAAAGCAGGGCGTCTCGCTGGTGGTTGACCCGATGAGCCTGCAATATCTGGTGGGCGGTTCAGTGGATTATACCGAAGGTCTGGAAGGCTCACGCTTTATCGTGACCAATCCGAATGCCAAAACCACCTGTGGCTGTGGCTCTTCCTTCAGTATCTGATGACGAAGGCCGTCATCACGACGGCCTCGTTTACCACTCTATTGTGACCAGCCGGTTACTCTGTTTCACACTTCCCTGCGACTGAATCTGACTATGGGTCACGCGTGGCTGCGCGCTTGCCTGTCTGCCGCAGTTCACCTGCGGCGCGGGCTGACCGTTAGCCGTGTTGATTTCACAGCGTGAATAGATGACAAGCCTGGCGCCTATAGAGCCATTAATCGATCCCGCAAATGCAGATCCGGCGATCGATAGCCCTATGGCCAGCAGCAGTGCTCTGGTCATAGATGGTTCCTGGTGTTTTAAAAAAGCGCCGTGGCGCTAAAAGGACGGCAAGCATACGTGGCCGGCTCGTCTCTGGTATTGATTAACGGCAAAAAATGCAGCAACTTTAATCATTTCGCTGGTTTATTCAGCGGGATGCAGGGCCACACAGAGTTGCTGCGCCGCCAGCAGCAGTCGCGGGCCTGGCCGGCTCAGCCAGTCCTCGTTGATGGCAATCACCGGCACAGTGAGCTGTGGCCGCCAGAAGTCACGGATGTTTTCCGCCTGCTGTGCACTGCCCGCTGTCACCACGGCCTGAGGATGGCGCATCAGTACCTGCTCACGGCTAACCTGTGGCCAGCTGACGCGACTGTCGGCAAAGATATTCCTGCCACCACATAATGTAATAATCTCATTCTGCAGCGTGGCTCTGGCGGCGGTAAACAGCGGCTGCTGTCCAAACTGTAAAAAAAGCGGAACCGCAGTCAGGTGAGTATAGCGCTGACGCAGTGCGGCTTTCTGCTGCCGTAACGCCTGAGCCGCTCTGCTTGCCTGCTCCGGGCTGGGACTCCAGCGGCCCAGATCGACCAGCGCCGTGAACATCTCCTCCAGCGTCTGCGGATCAATCCATTTAACCGGTACCCCAAGCTGCTGCAACTGGTCAATCTGACGTTGCGGATTACCGCCGCGCCAGGCTAAGACCAGATCCGGTTTGAGCTGCAGAATGCGTTCGGTCTTGATGCCCTGCCAGTTGGCGACCTGTTCAATCTGTTTCGCCTGCGGCGGGTAGTCAGACCACGCACTGACCGCAATCGGCGTAATCCCGGCAGCAAAGGCGAGTTCAGTAAGGTGGGGAGCGAGGGTGATAACACGGGGCGGGGAGGCAAGCAGGCTGCCGCTCAACAGCAGCAGCCAGCAGAAAAGCAGCGTTTTAGCCACGCGCCAGATGCGCCAGCAGGTTCTCCACCAACAGCGAAGATTGCTTCGCTGCTACGCTTAAGAACTCATCAAAGCTGAGATGAGATTCCTTATCGGCCACGTCGGAAATCGCACGGACCACCACAAACGGTACCTGGAACTGATGACAGACGTGACCGATGGCAGTCGCTTCCATCTCAACGGCAATCGCCTGTGGGAACAGGTTGCGAATGCGCGCCAGCGGTTCGGCACCATTGATAAAGGCATCACCGCTTACCACCAGACCGCGTACGGCATTCAGGTCCAGCTGCTTAATGCAGGCTTCCGCTGCGGCGATAAGCTTGCTGTCTGCCATAAACGCGGCCGGGCAACCCGCCATCTGCCCTGGCTCGTAACCAAAAGCGGTGACATCCGCATCGTGATAACGCACTTCATCTGACACTACGATATCGCCGACGCTGAGCGACGGCGCTAAACCGCCCGCCGAACCGGTGTTGATCACCACATCGGGTTTGCAGAGCTGCAGCAGCAGCGTGGTGCCCAGCGCCGCAGAGGTTTTACCAATGCCTGATTTCAGCAGTGCCACCTCAACGCCCTGCAGGGTGCCGGTATAGATTTCACAACCCGCCAGCGACAGCGTTTGACGGTTTTCAATTTTGTCGCGCAGCAGTGTGACTTCCTGCTCCATCGCGCCAATAATGCCTGCTTTCATAGTGAGTTCCGCTAATGTAAAGAATCAAAATTTAGGGCATAGTCTACCATGGCATCCAGGGGATTAATTCACGAAAAAGTCAGGGGTAATTCATGTCGGCGATCAATTTCAGGAAGAAGATCAGCTTCTCGCGCCCTTATACCAGCCGAAAAGATCCGGAAGGCGAATATTACATTACCCGCCATTTTGAGAGCGATCGTGGACGGATTATCAACTCTGCCGCCATCCGGCGACTGCAGCAGAAAACGCAGGTCTTTCCGCTGGAGCGCAATGCCGCCGTCCGTTCCCGACTGACGCACTCGCTGGAGGTGCAGCAGACCGGACGCTACATCACCAAAGAGATCCTGCAAACCCTGAAGATGCAGGGTGGACTGGCACAATATGGTCTGGATGAGCTTGAAGGCGCTTTTGAAAGCCTGATCGAAATGGCGTGTCTGCTGCATGACGTGGGTAATCCGCCGTTTGGTCATTTTGGCGAGGCGGCTATTAACGACTGGTTTGAAGATAACCTGGCTGCCGAGCTGGTCGATCCGCTGGTGGCGGGGGTTGAAGGCGATGCGCAGCGTAAAGCCTTTGATGAGCTGAACGCCATGATACGCCAGGATCTCTGCCATTTTGAGGGCAACGCGCAGGCTATCCGTATGGTGCATACGCTGCTGCAACTCAATCTCAGCTACTCTCAGGTCGCCTGTATTCTGAAATACACTGCACCTGCCTGGTGGCAGGGTGAAAAGCCTGCCGAATTTAGCGTGTTAATGAAGAAGCCCGGTTTTTATCTCTCTGAGCAGGATTATATTGCCGACCTGCGTGCTGCCACCAATATGGAAGAACACCACCGCTTTCCGCTCACCTATATAATGGAAGCGGCGGATGATATCTCCTATTGTATTGCCGATTTGGACGACGCTGTAGAAAAAGATATCTTTAATGTTGAGAGTTTGTTTGAATTTCTCAATAAAGCCTGGGGGCCGGTTAAAAATAATGACGCTTTCAGCCGAACTATTGGTGAAGCCTGGCGTGAAGCCTGCAGTAAAAAACGCCGCAGCCGCAGCGATCAGTTTTTTATGTCATTACGCGTAAATGTTCAGAGCGTGCTGGTCAGTTACGCGGTGAAACGTTTTGTTGATAATCTTCCTGCAATATTCGAGGGAAGTTTTAACCATGCGCTGCTGGAAGATGAGGGTGAAGAGGGTCGCTTACTGCAACTGTTTAAGACCGTTGCGCGCCAGCAGGTGTTTAATCACTCCGAAGTTGAACAGCTGGAGCTGCAGGGTTACCGCGTGATTAAAGGGCTGCTGGAGATCTATCAGCCGCTGATGCGCCTCAATTATGAAGCCTTTACCACGCTGATGAATGAGGATTTTTTACGCCAGCACCCGATTGAAACGCGACTTTTTCATAAGCTCTCCGGGAAACACCGCAAAGCCTATTTGCACAAGATGCGTAATCTGGTTGTGGAGCATAAATATCAGCGGCTGTTGTGGGAGCGTTATTATCGCTTCCGGCTTATTCAGGATTATATTAGCGGTATGACCGATCTCTATGCCTGGGATGAGTACCGGCGTCTGATGGCAGTAGAATAAGCCGCCGATTGTAAAGAGCGCGAATAAATTTTTACCTTTGACTTAAACTTTTAAAGGAACTTCGCGCTAAAACATTTATCTCACCTTTCGACCACAGCAATGGTCTGAACAGTAATCTTATTGAGAAACGAAAAATGAAAAAAAAGACTTTAGTGTTAAGTGCGCTGGCGTTGAGCCTGAGCATGGCGCTCGCCCCTGTTACTGTTTCTGCTGCGCAAACGGCCTCTTCCGAAAGCCAGCAACTGCCAAGCCTGGCTCCCATGCTGGAAAAAGTGATGCCGTCTGTGGTCAGTATCAGCGTTGAGGGCACCACCACAGTCAAAACGCCACGCATGCCACAGCAGTTTCAGCAATTCTTTGGCGACAATTCGCCATTCTGCCAGGACGGTTCACCGTTCCAGGGTTCACCCATGTGCCAGAACGGTGGTAACGGCGGAGCGCCAGGCCCGGATACCCAGCAGGAGAAATTCCGCGCGCTGGGATCGGGTGTCATCATTAACGCCGAGAAAGGCTATGTGGTCACCAACAACCACGTGGTGAACAATGCCACCAAAATTCAGGTGCAGCTGAGCGATGGCCGTCGCTATGACGCCAAAGTCATTGGCAAAGATCCGAGTTCCGATATTGCGCTGGTGCAGCTGCAGGACGCCAAAAACCTGACCGCAGTGAAGATCGCCGACTCTGACAGCCTGCGGGTGGGTGATTACACCGTGGCCATCGGTAACCCTTACGGACTGGGCGAAACCGTGACGTCAGGTATCGTCTCTGCGCTGGGACGCAGCGGCCTGAATGTGGAAAATTATGAGAACTTTATTCAGACCGATGCGGCGATTAACCGGGGCAACTCCGGTGGTGCGCTGGTTAACCTCAACGGTGAGCTGATCGGGATTAACACCGCGATTCTGGCACCGGATGGCGGCAACATCGGTATCGGCTTTGCTATCCCCAGCAACATGGTGAAAAACCTGACGGCGCAGATGGTGGAGTTTGGACAGGTGAAACGCGGCGAGCTGGGCGTGCAGGGCACGGAACTCAATTCCGAACTGGCTAAAGCGATGAAGGTGGACGCACAGCGTGGTGCGTTTGTCAGCCAGGTACTGCCAGACTCCGCTGCCGCGAAAGCGGGTATTAAAGCCGGTGACGTGATTGTCTCCATGAACGGCAAACCGCTGAGCAGCTTTGCTTCACTGCGTGCAGAAGTGGGTTCACTGCCGGTTGGCACCACCCTGAAGCTGGGCCTGCTGCGTGACGGCAAACCGGTCGATGTTTCTGTTAAGTTGCAGCAGAGCAGCCAGGCGAAAGTGCAGTCCGCCACCATCTACAACGGCATTGAAGGCGCTGACCTCAGCAATGTTGAAACCGGCGATAAAGGCGTTCGCGTTGATAATGTGAAAGCGGGCAGTGCCGCAGCGCGTATCGGCCTGAAGAAGGGTGACGTGATTCAGGGCGTTAACCAGCAGCCGGTAACCAACCTCGGCGAGCTGCGCAAAGTCCTCGATACCAAGCCCGCTGTTCTGGCGCTGAATGTGAAGCGCGGCGATAGCAGTATCTACCTGCTGATGCAGTAACGGAACGATCACTGATAAAGAGGCGGACTGCGGTCTGCCTTTTTTATGCCCGGCGTTTGCCCCGGCAGAGTGTGATGCTTACCGCAAATTCGGCAAATGACCGGCTGGCTCTATGCAAATGCACAATGTGCTGCCTGCTTCCCATGCGTATTCTGTTTCTCCCCCCTCTTTTTCAGGAGTAATGGATGGCTACCTATCACCTTGATGCCCGGCTGGCACAGGATATCGTGGCGCGCACCATGAAAATTATTGACAGCAATGTCAATGTGATGGATGCGCGGGGCCGCATTATCGGCAGCGGTGACCGGGAACGCATTGGGGAGTTGCACGAAGGTGCGCTGCTGGTGCTTTCGCAGGGCCGCGTAGTCGACATCGATGAAGCGGTAGCTAAACACCTTCATGGCGTACGGCCCGGCATTAACCTGCCGCTGCGCATTGATGGTGACATCGTCGGGGTGATTGGCCTGACCGGCGAGCCGCTGGCCTTGAGACACTACGGCGAGCTGGTCTGCATGACCGCAGAAATGATGCTGGAGCAGGCGCGGCTTCTGCATATGCTGGCACAGGACAGCCGTCTGCGTGAAGAGCTGGTGCTGAATCTCATCCGCAGCGATACTCTGTCGCCACAGCTCACCGAATGGGCTCAGCGGCTTGGCATCGATCTTAATCAACCGCGAGTGGTGGCCGTTCTGGAGGTGGATAGCGGTCAGCTTGGTGTCGACAGTGCGATGTCAGAGCTACAGCAACTGCAAACGCTGCTGACCACACCGGAGCGCGATAATCTGATCGCCATTGTGTCACTGACCGAAATGGTGGTGCTGAAACCCGCCCTGAATGGGCATGGACGTTACGATCAGGATGATCATCGACGCCGCGTTGAGCAGTTGCTGCAGCGGATGAAAGAGAGTGGTCATCTTCGGATGCGCATCGCGCTGGGTAACTTCTTTACCGGGCCGGGCAGTATCGCACGCTCTTACCGGACGGCGCGCACCACCATGATGGTGGGCAAGCAGCGTATGCCCGAAGTGCGCAGCTATTTTTATCAGGATCTGGTACTGCCGGTGCTGCTCGACAGCCTGCGAGGCGGCTGGCAGGCCAATGAACTCGCCCGGCCGCTGGCGAAGCTCAAGAGCATGGATAACAACGGTTTGCTGCGCCGCACGCTAATCGCCTGGTTCACCCATAACGTCCAGCCGAGCGCTACCGCACGTGCGCTGTTCATTCATCGTAATACGCTGGAGTACCGCCTGAACCGGATTTCTGAACTGACCGGACTGAATCTGGGCCATTTTGACGACAGGCTGTTGCTCTATGTGGCTTTGCAACTGGATGAGCAGGGGTAGGGAGCAGATTTGCGGCATAAAAAAGGTCAGCAAAGCTGGCCTCTCTTGTCGTAAAGGACATTAACGGCTGTTGCGGGTTAATTTTTCCAGGTCCGATTCAATTTCTGAGATCTTGTGGGCGACAACGCTTTCCAGATGACGCAGGTCATCCAGAATTTTGCGTTTCAGATCCACTTCGACCTGATCGCGCTGGCAAATCTGGTCCAGTTCATCGATGACATAACGCAGATTCGGGCTGATTTCCTGAACTTCTTTGTAGCCCTGCGTCGCGTGATCGGCAACGACAGTTTTGCGCTGGCGCGGATATTTGAATTTAACGCTCTTCGCGAAAAACTCGCCTTTATCTTTGCGGAAGTAGATCTTCAGAATGTCGTTATTGGCTTCCTGACGCAGGCTGTAGCGGTCAATGTCGTCCGGATTACTGATACCTAAGCTTTTCAGATTGTCATACATAGCGTTGTTTCCATCAAAAGTGAGAAGCGCGCAGACTTGTTCATGACGTCCGTCAACTGTAGACATAAATAAGCGGGATGAACATTGCGCGACAGGATTTAACTGGCGCGGATTATGACCTGGATAAAAACTAAACGCACCAGTTAATTCGCGGCGCGAAGCATGTTATTTGATAATGACTGTAAAGAAAAGATGACGGGCTGGTTTCCAGCCCGTCAGATTAATCACTCTATAGTGCGCAGCAGTTCGTTGATACCGGTTTTGCCCAGCGTTTTCGCATCGACTTTCTTCACGATCACCGCACAGTAGAGACTGTAGCTGCCATCTTTGGACGGCAGGTTACCTGAAACCACCACGGAACCGGCAGGCACACGACCATAATGGACTTCGCCCGTTTCGCGGTCATAAATTTTGGTGCTCTGACCGATGTAAACGCCCATTGAGATCACTGAGCCTTCTTCAACAATTACGCCTTCAACGATTTCAGAGCGTGCGCCAATGAAGCAGTTGTCTTCGATAATGGTCGGGTTAGCCTGCAGCGGTTCCAGCACACCACCGATACCCACACCGCCAGAAAGGTGAACGTTTTTACCAATCTGCGCACAGGAGCCGACGGTCGCCCAGGTGTCTACCATGGTACCTTCATCCACGAAAGCGCCAATGTTGACGTAAGAAGGCATCAGCACCGTATTGCGGGCGATACAGGCACCCTGACGGACAGCCGCAGGCGGCACGACGCGGAAGCCTGCAGCTTTGAAACGCGCTTCGTCCCAGCCGGCAAACTTCATTGGCACTTTGTCGTAAAAGCGGGTTTCTGCACCTTCCATCACCTGATTGTCATTGATGCGGAAAGAGAGCAGCACTGCTTTCTTCAGCCACTGATGCGTTACCCACTCGCCGTCGATCTTCTCAGCAACGCGCAGCTCACCGCTGTCCAGCAGAGAGATCACCTGGTTGATGGCATCACGGGTTTCGCTGTCAACGCTGGCAGGGGTGATGTCAGCGCGACGTTCGAAGGCGGATTCAATAACGCTCTGTAACTGTTGCATATTTTTTTCCTGATCTGTCATGTGCGATGCCGGGCAATAACCCGACACAAGTAAAGAGATTAATGTTTACAAATCGAGTCTGGTCACACTTTATCGTTTGGATTAAGGGCCTCTGTCAACCGTTGTTGCAACGCTTTGCGCATTTCTTCGTCCAGCGCCTGACGTTCACTGTTGGCCAGAATAAACAAATCTTCGACCCGCTCGCCGATGGTACTGATGCGTGCGCCGTGCAGCGACACACCGAGATCGGCAAAAACTTCGCCGACCCGCGCCAGCAGGCCTGGCTGATCCAGCGCCACCAGCTCCAGGTAGCTGCGACGATCGGTATGCGTTGGCAGAAAATTGACCTCGGTATCCACGCTGAAATGCCGAAGTTTGGCTGACGGACGGCGGGTACGCGGTGGTACCCAGTCAGACTGGGTGATCGCCTGCTCCAGCGCCTGAATGATCATCGGATGGCGATCCGGCGACAGCGGGCTGCCATCCGGTTCCAGCACAATAAAGGTATCCATGGCCATGCCGTCGCGGCTGGTAAAGATCTGCGCGTCGTGAACGCTGAGATTGCGGCGGTCGAGTTCTCCGGCGACGGCGGCAAACAGGTGCGGACGATCGGGACTCCAGATGAAAATTTCGGTTCCGCCGCGCGTGGCCTGCGGACTGACCAGCACCAGCGGTTTCTTCAGATCGTGAACCAGTAAGTGGCGGGCATGCCAGGCAATCTGATTAGGCGTATGGCGCAGGAAATAATCTGCCCGGCAGCGATTCCAGATCTGGTGCAGGCGCTCTTCATCGATGTTGTCCATCCGAAGCAGCGCCAGCGCCTGCAGGCGATGGTGACGCACCCGCTCACGCAGGTCCGGACTGTTTTCCATGCCGCGTCGCAGCTGCTTCTCGGTGGCGAAAAAGAGCTCGCGCAACAGGCTCTGCTTCCAGCTGTTCCACAGGCTTTCGTTGGTGGCGCAGATATCGGCGACGGTCAGGCAAACCAGATAGCGCAGCCGGTTCTCATTCTGCATCACCTCAGCGAACTGCTGGATCACCGTCGGGTCCTGAATATCGCGCCTTTGCGCTGTCACTGACATCAGCAGATGATGACGCACCAGCCAGGCCACCAGCTGCGTTTCCCGCGAGTTCAGGCCATGCATTTCAGCGAAGTCGAGCGCGTCCTGTGCGCCGAGAATCGAGTGATCGCCACCGCGCCCTTTGGCAATGTCATGCAGCAGTGCTGCCATCAGCAACAACTCCTGCTGCGGCAGACGCGGCCATAACTCTACGCAGAGCGGATGCTGCGGACGGGTGGTTTCATTGGCAAAGCTTTCCAGCTTCTGCAACACGCGGATAGTGTGCTCATCCACGGTGTAGGCGTGAAACAGATCAAACTGCATCTGGCCGACAATATGGCCCCACAGCGGCGTGTAAGCCCATAACACGCTGTGACGGTGCATCGGTACGAGTGCCCGGCTGACCGCGCCGGGATGACGCAGAATCGACATAAAAGTGCGACGCGCTTCCGGAATCTGACACAGCGGCTGTTTAAGATGACGACGCGCATGGCGCAGATGACGCAGGGTAGTGGAGTAGATCCCTTTGATGCTGTCGTTACGCACCATGACATAGAACATGCGCAGAATTGCCTGCGGTTCCCGGGTAAACAGCGTTTCATCGCGCAGGTCGATCAAATCGCCACGCAGCTGGAAATCATCATCGACAGGTCTCGGTTTTTCGCTGGTAGAGAGCGCCAGAATCGCCTCATCAAACAGCTGCAGCAGCATCTGATTCAGTTCGCCGATGCGCCGCGTGACGCGATAGAAATCTTTCATCATTCGCTCGACCGGCTCATTACCTTCACCCTGGTAATTCAGGCGCTGCGCCACGCTGAGCTGGCGATCGAACAGCAGCCGATTATCGTAGCGGGGCAGGGAGAGATGCAGGGCAAAGCGGATGCGCCAGAGAAATTCCTGGCATTCGTTGAGTTCGCTGCGCTCCGCATCGGTGAGGAAACCAAAGCCAACCATCTCATCCAGCGTGGTGGCACCAAAATGGCGTCGGGCGACCCACTGCAGCGTATGGATATCGCGCAGACCACCCGGACTGCTCTTGATGTCCGGCTCAAGGTTATAGCTGGTGCCGTGGTAACGCTTGTGGCGTTCCTGCTGTTCTTCAATTTTGGCGGCAAAGAAGGTGGATGAGGGCCAGAAGCCGTCACTGAAGATGTTTTTCTGCAGTTCCAGAAACAGCGCCACGTCGCCGGTCAGCATTCGCGACTCAATCAGGTTGGTGGCAACAGTAAGGTCTGACAGTCCTTCCAGCAGACACTCTTCCAGCGTGCGGACACTATGGCCCACTTCCAGCTTGAGGTCCCACATCAGCGTCAGCAGATCGCTGGTGCGCTGTGCGGCCTGTTCGTCCAGCGGCTGTCGGCTGAGGATCAGCACATCAATATCAGAGAGCGGATGCAGTTCGGCACGACCATAGCCGCCCACGGCGACCAGCGCGATAGAGGGCATCGCATCAAAGCCAAAGAAGCGCCACAGGCGACACAGTAGCCGGTCAATAAACAGCGTACGCGCATCAATCAGCGGCTCAACGGCTTCACCGGCATCAAATGCGGCAGCCAGGTGCTGCTGAAACTGCTCCAGCCGCGGCTTCAGAATGTCGCGGGTCAGCTGGTCGTTACCCCATTCGGCCGGCGAATCGACCAGACCGTTTTTTACCTCTTCTGACAGACTCACGCTCATGCAGCTTTTCTCTATTTTTAGCCAAAAAAAAGCCGGCTCATCGCCGGCTTGATCTGTGTGAGGAAAATCACCCTTCAGCAACGAGCACGGCAGGGATCGTGTCATCTTTACGCAGGGTTAAAATCTCACAGCCGTTTTCCGTCACCACAATAGTATGCTCATACTGTGCGGACAAGCTGCGATCTTTGGTTTTTACCGTCCAGCCATCTTTCATTGTGCGGATGCGGTAATCACCGGCATTGACCATCGGTTCTACCGTAAAGGTCATGCCTGCCTGCAGTACCACGCCGCTGTCATCGGCATCGTAATGCAGCACCTGCGGCTCTTCGTGGAAGCCCTTACCGATGCCATGGCCGCAATATTCGCGCACCACGGAGAAGTCATTCGCTTCCACATACTTCTGGATAGCCCGGCCCAGCTCGCGCAGACGAATGCCGGGCTTAATCAGACGCAGGGAAAGATAGAGGCTCTCCTGCGTGACGCGGCACAGGCGCTCGCCCTGAATGGTCGGCTTGCCGACGATAAACATCTTAGAGGTGTCGCCGTGGTACTCATCTTTAATCACGGTGACATCAATATTGACGATATCGCCATCTTTTAACGGGCGATCGTCGCTGGGGATGCCGTGGCACACCACTTCATTAACGGAGATGCAGACCGATTTCGGAAAGCCGTGATAGCCGAGGCAGGCAGAGACCGCCTGTTGCTTTTGGGTAATGTGCTCGTGGCAGATGCGGTCCAGTTCACCGGTGGTCACACCCGGTTTAACGTAGGGTTCGATCATCTCCAGCACTTCGGCGGCCAGTCGGCCCGCGACGCGCATTTTTTCGATTTCTTCAGGGGTTTTAATTGAAATTGCCATTAAATTAATCCGCAGTTGTCGAAATTTTCGACAATAATAAGTTCTGTGCTGTCATGTTAGCAGTCAGCAAATGGGCTGCCAAATAGAGAACGCGCTGGCCTCTGTCAGCGATCATTTATTGGCGTCACTGGGCTGGTTGTGATATAAAGCGCGCCGACGATTCTCTGTATGGCCGTCTCGGTCAGCAGGAAACGCATAACTCTCATTATGTGTACTAAAACACACATGTATCGACACATACGCCGGGGTGCCTTGAAAGAGGTCGGTCGTATGGGATACATGGAGGCCCAACCCCAATCAAACTTTAGAGGTTTTATCATGGCAACTGTTTCCATGCGCGACATGCTCCAGGCTGGTGTTCACTTCGGTCACCAGACCCGTTACTGGAACCCAAAAATGAAGCCATTCATCTTTGGTGCTCGTAACAAGGTTCACATCATCAACCTGGAAAAAACGGTTCCTATGTTCAACGAAGCTCTGGCTGAACTGAACAAGATCGCTTCCCGTAAAGGTAAGATCCTGATCGTAGGGACTAAGCGCGCTGCTGCTGAAGCGGTAAAAGAGTCTGCACTGAGCTGCGACCAGTTCTTCGTAAACCATCGCTGGTTAGGTGGCATGCTGACTAACTGGAAAACCGTGCGTCAGTCAATCAAACGTCTGAAAGATCTGGAGACTCAGTCTCAGGATGGTACGTTCGACAAACTGACCAAAAAAGAAGCGCTGATGCGTGCGCGTGAGCTGGCCAAGCTGGAAAACAGCCTGGGCGGTATCAAAGACATGGGCGGTCTGCCAGACGCGCTGTTTGTTGTTGATGCTGACCACGAACACATCGCAATCAAAGAAGCAAACAACCTGGGTATCCCGGTATTTGCTATCGTTGATACCAACTCAGATCCAGATGGCGTTGATTTCGTTATCCCAGGTAACGACGATGCGATCCGTGCTGTAAACCTGTACCTGACTGCCGTTGCGACCACCGTTCGCGAAGGCCGCTCTCAGGACCTGGCTGAGCAAGCTGAAGAAGCGTCTTTAGAAAACGCTTAATTAAGGTTTGCTCTGCATAAGAGCCCTTAGCATTCAGATGTGATCTGTAAGGGGCCTATAGTGGCCCCTTTATTTATCTAAGTCTGTTACGCCCCCAACCGGACGGCGGGACAGAGTAAATTTTCCGCAAATAAGTGTCTGCGGGTACCTATGTACACAGGCACGAACCGAGGATTCTGGAATGGCTGACATTACCGCTGCATTGGTAAAAGAACTGCGCGAGCGTACTGGCGCTGGCATGATGGATTGCAAAAAAGCGCTGACTGAAGCGAACGGCGACATTGAGCTGGCGATTGAGAATATGCGTAAGTCTGGCGCAATCAAAGCAGCGAAAAAAGCAGGCAACGTTGCTGCTGATGGCGTAATCAAAACCAAAATCGTTGGCGACTACGGTGTGATTCTGGAAGTTAACTGCCAGACTGACTTCGTAGCAAAAGATGGCGGTTTCCAGGCTTTCGCAGACAAAGTTCTGGATGCGGCTGCCGCTAATCGCGTCACTGACGTTGAAGTCCTGAAAGCGCAGTTCGAAGAAGAGCGCGTTGCACTGGTTGCTAAAATCGGTGAGAACATCAACATCCGTCGCGTTGCAATCCTGGAAGGCGCAGAGCTGGGCAGCTACCTGCACGGCGCGCGTATCGGCGTTCTGGTTTCAGCGAAAGGCGCTAATGAAGATCTGATCAAACAGATCGCGATGCACGTTGCAGCGAGCAAGCCTGAATTCGTTAAGCCAGAAGACGTTTCTGCTGACGTGGTTGATAAAGAGTACCAGGTTCAGCTGGACATCGCGATGCAGTCTGGCAAGCCAAAAGAGATCGCAGAGAAGATGGTTGAAGGCCGTATGAAGAAATTCACCGGCGAAGTCTCTCTGACAGGTCAGGCTTTCGTTATCGACCCAAGCAAAACCGTTGGCCAGGCTCTGAAAGAGCAGGGCGCTGACGTGATCAACTTCATCCGCTTCGAAGTGGGTGAAGGCATCGAGAAAGTTGAGTCTGACTTCGCTGCAGAAGTTGCAGCAATGTCCAAACAGTCTTAATGCTCTGAAAGAACCGCCAGATGGCGGTTCTTTTTTGTCTGTGAATCGCAACAGACACGTTTTCAGTTTCATCCCAATAGCATTTTCTTTGCGGTAAGCGGATGATCGATCAGAATTTACTTCTCCTTTACACCCAATCTTCCAGGAAGAACTGACCATGGCGACCAACGCAAAACCTGTTTATCAACGTATCCTGCTTAAACTCAGCGGCGAAGCTCTGCAAGGCGCTGAAGGTTTTGGTATCGACGCGAGTGTGCTTGACCGCATGGCACAAGAGGTAAAAGAGCTGGTTGAGCTGGGCATCCAGGTTGGCGTGGTAATTGGCGGAGGGAACCTGTTCCGCGGCGCGAGCCTGCAGCAGGCAGGTATGAACCGTGTCGTAGGTGACCACATGGGTATGCTGGCGACTGTAATGAATGGCCTGGCGATGCGTGATGCACTGCACCGCGCCTATGTGAATGCACGCCTGATGTCAGCGATTCCACTCAATGGCGTCTGTGACAACTACAGCTGGGCAGAAGCGATCAGCCTGCTGCGTAACAACCGCGTCGTCATCTTCTCTGCGGGTACCGGCAACCCGTTCTTTACCACCGACTCTGCGGCGTGTCTGCGTGGCATTGAGATTGAAGCGGACGTGGTACTGAAGGCGACCAAAGTTGACGGCGTCTACTCTGCCGATCCGGTGAAAAGCCCGGATGCGACACTGTATGATCAACTGACCTATGCCGAAGTCCTGGATAAAGAGCTGAAAGTGATGGATCTGGCGGCCTTTACTCTGGCGCGTGACCACAAATTACCTATCCGTGTTTTCAACATGAATAAACCTGGCGCACTGCGTCGCGTAGTGATGGGTGAAAAAGAAGGCACCCTGATTACGCATTAATACCCGAGGCGAGATAAAATAAGGTATATTCTGTCAGCGCGATGAGAATGCATCGCGCACCAGTCAGGATTATCGATGATTATCGATCCCGCTTCCGGTTATGCCGGAACTGGCCAGGTCAAACCGAATCCAAGGGTTTCAACGTGATTAACGACATCAAAAAAGATGCTGACACGCGCATGGAAAAATGCGTTGAAGCATTCAAAACGACCATCAGCAAAGTGCGCACCGGTCGTGCGTCACCTACGCTGCTCGACGGCATCGTCGTCGAATATTACGGCACGCCGACGCCACTGCGTCAGCTGGCTTCTGTCACTGTGGAAGATTCACGCACGCTGAAAATCAACGTGTTTGATCGTTCACTGAGTTCGGCAGTCGAAAAAGCGATCATGAAGTCTGATCTCGGTCTGAACCCAAGTTCAGCCGGTACTGACATCCGTGTTCCGCTGCCAGCGCTGACAGAAGAGCGTCGTAAAGATCTGATTAAAATCGTGCGCGGCGAAGCCGAGCAGGGCCGTGTGTCGGTACGTAACGTCCGTCGCGATGCCAACGATAAAATCAAAGCACTGCTGAAAGATAAAGAAATCAGTGAAGACGACGAACGTCGTGCGCAGGACGAAGTGCAAAAAATGACCGATGCATACATCAAGAAAGTTGATGCTGCACTGTCAGAAAAAGAGACGGAGCTGATGGATTTCTGATTCCATCACTGCCGGACAAAACGCCGTACAGAGAGGTATTCGTATGAATGCGACATCTGGCGGCGTTTTACATTGTGCCTGCGGGCACGCTGACTTCACACGGATAGCCTCATGAAGCGATTAACTCTGCTGGGATCCACCGGCTCGATCGGCACCAGTACGCTGGCGGTGGTTCGCGCCAACCCAGAGCTTTATCAGATTACGGCGCTGGTTGCCGGCCATAACGTGGCGCTGATGGCCGAACAGTGTGCGGCTTTCAGGCCACGCTATGCCTGCATGGCAGACGAGACTTCTGCCGCTGCGCTGCGTGAGCGACTGAGAGCAATCAGGGTCAATACTGAAGTGCTCTCCGGCGTTCAGGCAGCCTGTGAGCTGGCCGCGCTGGATGAGGTGGATCAGGTGATGGCGGCCATTGTCGGTGCATCAGGTTTGCTGCCAACGCTGGCCGCTATTCGCGCCGGTAAAACGGTGCTGCTGGCCAACAAAGAATCGCTTGTCACCTGCGGCCGTTTGTTTATGGAGGCGGTGCGTCATCATAACGCACAGTTACTACCAGTCGACAGCGAGCATAACGCCATTTTTCAGAGTTTACCGGCTACCATCCAGCATCAGTTAGGTTACGCTGGCCTGCGGGATAATGGCATTGAGTCAATTATCCTTACGGGATCGGGTGGTCCTTTTCGTGACACAGATTTAGCGGATCTCAGCGCCATGTCGCCGGATCAGGCCTGTGCACATCCGAACTGGTCGATGGGGAGAAAAATCTCTGTCGATTCGGCCACCATGATGAATAAAGGTCTTGAGTACATTGAAGCCCGTTGGCTGTTTAATGCCAGCGCAGCGCAGATGGAAGTGATCCTTCACCCACAGTCGGTGATTCACTCCATGGTGCGATACTGCGATGGCAGCGTGCTGGCTCAGTTAGGTTCTCCCGATATGCGTACGCCCATTGCCCATAGTATGGCGTGGCCTTCGCGCATCAAAGCAGGCGTGACGCCGCTGGATTTTACCCGCATGTCGGCGCTGAGCTTTGCAGAACCTGATTTTAGTCGCTATCCCTGCCTGAAGCTGGCCATTGATGCCTGTGAGGCAGGGCAGGCGGCGACCACCACGCTGAATGCAGCCAACGAGGTTGCCGTCGCGGCTTTCCTGAATAACCAGATCCGCTTCACCGACATCGCTGCGCTTAATAGCGCGGTGATGGCGGCACAAGTGTGTCCGGAGCCGGATTCGGTGGACGCTGTCCTTGAAATTGATTGCTCCGCGCGCGCGCTGGCGGCAGAAATGTTGCCGCGCTTCACCTCGTGAAGCCGATCGTTATGAGGCCATTTGTTCGCTTCAGGTGAAAATGGTATAGTCGCTGGCTCGCGTTTCACGGTCTGTCACCGAATTCGGTGTGGCCCGGCACCAAAAGCGTGTCGGGATTTGAATCGGGCGCAATGTATTCAGAAACCACAGCATTTCTGATGAAAGGAATTGGTTAAGCGTTATGTCGTCTAACAATCACAACAACACTGATGACCAGCAGGGAAACGGTCCGCGCCATGTCGCTATCATCATGGATGGCAACGGTCGCTGGGCCAAAAATCAGGGAAAATTGCGTATTTCAGGACACAAAGCGGGCGTTAAATCGGTGCGCCGTGCCGTCAGCTTTGCGGTCAGCAACAATCTTGAAGCCCTGACGCTTTACGCCTTCAGCAGTGAAAACTGGAGCCGTCCGGCACAGGAAGTCACCGCATTAATGGAACTGTTTGTCTGGGCGCTCGACAGCGAAGTAAAAAGCCTGCACAAACACAATGTTCGCTTACGCGTCATTGGCGATACCAGCCGTTTCAGCCCGCGTATTCAGGAACGTATTCGCCGTTCTGAGACGCTGACCGCAAATAATAGTGGCCTGACGCTCAACATTGCTGCCAACTATGGCGGCCGTTGGGATATTATCGAAGGCGTGAAAAAACTGGCTGAGCAGGTGCAGGAAGGATTACTGCGTCCTGACCAGATTACCGAAGAGAGCCTGACGTCGCAGCTCTGTATGCAGGAGCTGGCGCCAGTGGATTTAGTGATAAGGACCGGGGGAGAGCATCGGATTAGCAACTTCCTGCTGTGGCAGATTGCCTATGCTGAATTCTATTTTACCGATGTGCTCTGGCCGGATTTCGATGAACACGTTTTTGAAGGTGCACTGAATGCATTCTCTCTGCGGGAGCGTCGTTTTGGCGGCGCTGCACCAGGCGGCGCCTGAGCAATCTGGGGGTAACCTTTGCTGAAGTCTCGTCTGATTACCGCGTTGATATTAATTCCGCTGGTAATAGCTGCACTGTTCTGGTTACCACCTGTGGGCTTTGCTCTCACTACCATCGTTATCTGTATGCTGGCCGCCTGGGAATGGGGCCAGTTTGCAGGGATGGCATCACGGCAACAGCGCGTCTGGCTGGCTGTACTTTGTGGTCTGCTGCTGGCGCTGATGCAGTTTACGCTTCCACCTTATCAACACACGGTGCATCTGCCCCAGGTCGCGACATCGCTTTGGGCGTCGCTGGCGTGGTGGGTCGTTGCACTGCTGCTGGTACTCTCCTATCCCACTTCTGCGGCCTTCTGGCGTCATTCGCGCCCGCTTCGCTTACTGTTTGGCGTGTTAACGCTGGTGCCTTTTTTCTGGGGCATGGTGGCGCTGCGCCAGTATCACTATGAAACCGATCACTTCGCTGGTGCCTGGTGGCTGCTGTTTGTGTTGCTGCTGGTGTGGGGGGCGGATTCAGGTGCCTATATGTTTGGCAAGATGTTTGGTAAACATAAGCTGGCACCGAAGGTCTCGCCAGGTAAAACCTGGGAAGGCTTCCTGGGCGGCCTGGTCTCCTCAGCGCTGATTGCGCTGCTGTTTGCCTCACTGGCACCGCTGACGGTCTCGACCGGTACGCTGGTGATTTGCGCGGTTATCGCAACGCTGGCCTCTGTGCTGGGCGACCTCACTGAGAGCATGTTTAAACGTGAAGCAGGTATCAAAGACAGTGGCAATCTGATACCGGGTCACGGCGGCATTCTTGATCGCATTGATAGTCTGACTGCGGCGGTGCCGGTGTTTGCCTGTTTATTGCTGCTGGTGTTCCGCACCCTTTAAGGACAGGCAAAGATGTTGAGCATAATCTGGAGTTTCTTCGCCTTTATCGTTGCGCTGGGCGTATTGATTACCGTTCATGAGTTTGGCCATTTCTGGGTCGCTCGTCGCTGTGGCGTCAAAGTTGAGCGTTTTTCCATTGGGTTTGGTAAGTCGCTCTGGCAGCGTCGTGACCGCCACGGCACGGAATTTGTCATCGCGCTGATTCCCCTTGGTGGCTACGTTAAAATGCTCGACGAACGTGTCGAAAGCGTGCCATCCGAGCTGCGTCATCAGGCTTTTAATAATAAAGCCGTCTGGCAACGCGCCTCCATCATCGCGGCAGGTCCTGTCGCTAACTTCCTCTTTGCCATCTTTGCCTGGTGGGTGGTGTTTATTCACGGCGTGCCTGGTGTGCGTCCGGTAATTGGTGAAATTTTAAACGGTTCGGTCGCTGCGGAAGCGCAAATTGCGCCCGGCATGGAACTTAAGGCCGTTGACGGTATCGAAACGCCTGACTGGGATGCTGTGCGTATGGCGCTGGTGGGTAAAATCGGCGACAGCAGCACCACGTTAACGGTGGCACGATTTGGCGAGGACGCGACTCAGCAGAAGCAGCTGGATTTGCGTAACTGGCAGTTTGAGCCTGATAAGCAGGATCCGGTCGTCGCGTTAGGCATTCAGCCTCGCGGTCCGCAAATTGAGACCACACTGGCAGAAGTTCAGGCGAATTCGCCAGCCAGTGAAGCCGGTTTGCAAGCAGGCGACAGGATCGTTAAAGTCGATGGTCAGCCATTATCGCAGTGGCAGACGTTTGTCACCCAGGTCCGGGACAATCCCGGCAAAAGCATGACGCTTGAGGTGGATCGCGGCGGTGAATCAATTGCGCTGACGATGACGCCAGAAGCGAAAGCTGGCACGACAGCGGGCTTTGCGGGTGTGATTCCGCGCATTGTTCCGCTGCCCGAAGAGTACAAGACGGTAAGGCAGTATGGCGCGTTTGCGGCTATCGGTGAGGCCAGTGTAAAAACCTGGCAACTGATGAAGCTTACCGTTTCCATGCTGGGCAAGTTAATAACCGGTGATGTGAAGCTGAACAACCTGAGCGGGCCAATCTCGATTGCGCAGGGTGCAGGGTTGTCAGCAGAGTATGGGTTGATTTACTACCTGATGTTCCTGGCGTTGATTAGCGTCAACCTGGGCATTATCAACCTGTTCCCTCTGCCGGTTTTAGATGGTGGGCACCTGCTGTTCCTGGCGATCGAAAAGATCAAAGGTGGACCGGTGTCCGAGCGAGTTCAGGACTTTAGTTATCGCATCGGCTCAATTTTGCTGGTGCTGTTAATGGGGCTTGCACTTTTCAATGATTTCTCACGTTTGTAACCGCTGGAACGCGAACATTCGAGGGATGTGTTAGGAAAACGCATAACAACGATGGCGATGAAAAAGTTGCTCATAGCGTCGCTGCTGTTTAGCAGCGCCACCGTTTACGGTGCAGACGATTTCGTGGTGAAGGATATTCATTTCGAAGGGCTGCAGCGAGTCGCCGTCGGCGCGGCTCTGCTGAGCATGCCAGTACGGGTTGGCGATACGGTGAATGACGATGATGTCAGAAATACCATTCGCTCGCTGTTCGCTACTGGCAACTTTGAGGATGTTCAGGTCCTGCGAGACGGTACAACGCTGATTGTCCAGGTCAAAGAACGTCCTACCATTGCCAGCATTACCTTCACCGGTAACAAAGCGGTGAAAGAGGATCAGCTCAAACAAAATCTGGAAGCTTCAGGTGTCCGTGTCGGCGAAGCGCTGGACCGCACTACTATCTCTTCTATCGAGAAGGGACTTGAAGACTTCTATTACAGCGTCGGTAAATATACCGCTAACGTAAAAGCCGTGGTCACGCCACTGCCGCGTAACCGCGTTGATCTGAAGCTGGTCTTTACGGAAGGTGTTTCTGCCAAAATTCAGCAGATAAACATTGTCGGTAATAAAGCCTTCAGCTCAGATGAACTGATCTCCCGTTTCCAGCTGCGCGATGAAGTGCCATGGTGGAACGTGGTGGGTGATCGTAAATACCAGAAACAGAAACTGGCGGGCGACCTCGAAACCCTGCGCAGCTTCTATCTGGATCGCGGCTACGCACGCTTCAACATCGATTCGACCCAGGTCAGCCTGACGCCAGATAAAAAAGGCATCTACATCACGGTAAATATCACCGAGGGCGATCAGTACAAAATTGCTGGTGTGATCGTCAATGGCAGCATGGCGGGCCATTCAGCAGAAATTGAACATCTGACCAAAATTCCGGCTGGCGAGCTTTATAACGGCGCCAAAGTCACGAAAATGGAAGATGACATCAAGAAACTGCTGGGCCGCTATGGCTATGCCTATCCGCGCGTAGCCACACAGCCTGAAATCAACGACACCGATAAAACCGTAAAACTGCATATCAACGTGGATGCGGGCAACCGTTACTACGTGCGTAACGTCCGTTTCGAAGGCAATGACACGTCAAAAGACTCGGTGTTACGTCGCGAAATGCGTCAGATGGAAGGTGCATGGCTGGGCAGCGATCTGGTTGAACAGGGTAAAGAGCGTCTGAACCGTACCGGTTACTTTGAAACCGTCGATGTGGATACGCAGCGTGTACCAGGTGCGCCGGACCAGGTTGATGTGGTCTACAAGGTTAAAGAGCGTAACACCGGCACCTTTAACTTCGGCGTCGGTTACGGCACTGAAAGTGGTGTGAGCTTCCAGGTCGGGGTCACGCAGGATAACTGGCTGGGCACCGGTAATACCGTTGGCATCAGCGGGACCAAAAATGATTACCAGACCTATGCTGAATTCTCGCTGACTGATCCTTACTTCACCGTTGATGGTGTGAGTCTGGGTGGCCGTCTGTTCTACAACGACTTTAAAGCAGACAATGCGGACCTGTCTGACTATACCAACAAAAGTTATGGTCTGGATGGCACGCTTGGCTTCCCGGTTAACGAAAACAACACATTGCGTGTCGGTCTGGGCTATGTGCACAACGACCTGTCAAACATGCAGCCGCAGGTTGCGATGTGGCGTTATCTGGATTCAGTCGGCAAGCCGCAGCAGCTTAATGATAAAGGCGAATTCTCAGCCGATGACTTCACCTTTAACTATGGCTGGACGTACAACACGCTGGACCGCGGCTTCTTCCCGACATCCGGTAACCGTACCAACCTGAACGGTAAGGTAACGATTCCAGGCTCAGATAACAGCTTCTATAAGGCCACGCTGGATACTCAGCAGTATGTGCCAATTAACCAGGATCGTACCTGGGTGCTGCTGGGCCGTGGTCGTGTGGGTTATGGAGATGGACTCGGCGGCAAAGAGATGCCGTTCTATGAGAACTTCTACGCCGGTGGTTCGAGCACCGTGCGTGGCTTCCAGTCCAACACTATTGGACCGAAAGCGGCTTACTACAATAACAACTCGTCGAACTGCCGAATCGCCGATCCCAATGGCGTCTGTAAGTCTGACGATGCGGTGGGCGGTAACGCCATGGCGATTGCCAGCCTTGAGCTGATTACGCCAACGCCGTTCCTGAGCGAGAAGTATGCTAACTCGGTGCGTACCTCGGTGTTTGTCGATACCGGTACCGCATGGGATACCCATTGGGAAAATACCGCTGAAACACGTGCGGCGGGTATTCCTGACTACAGCGATCCAAACAATATCCGCGTATCAAGCGGTGTGGCGCTGCAGTGGATGTCACCGCTCGGTCCGCTGGTGTTCTCGTACGCCCAGCCGATTAAGAAAGTCGATGGAGACAAGTCAGAACAGTTCCAGTTTAACATTGGTAAAACCTGGTAATGTTCTGAGCATGGATGCATAGCTGAAGTCTTGCTGCCGGACAGTACCTGTTGCTGTTCCGGGGCAAACACTGTGTCGCTGACACAAACGTTGATGGTAAGGAGTTTATAGTGAAAAAGTTGTTGTGTGCCGCAGGTCTGGGTCTTGCTTTAGCGGTTTCCGCTGGTGTTCAGGCTGCTGACAAAATTGCAGTGGTAAACGTGTCCAGCATTTTCCAACAGTTACCGCAACGTGCGACTGTTGCTAAACAGCTGGAAAACGAGTTCAAAGGCCGTGCAACTGAGTTGCAGAGCCAGGAGCGCGATCTGCAAACCAAAATGCAGCGTCTGCAGCGTGACGGTTCTACCATGAAGGCCAGCGAACGCAGCCGTATGGAAAAAGATGTCATGTCTCAGCGTGAAGCCTTCTCTTCAAAAGCGCAGGCTTTTGAGCAGGATAATCGCCGTCGTCAGATGGAAGAGCGTAACAAGCTGCTGAGCCGTATTCAGGATGCCGTGAAGAAAGTCGCTGACAGCGATGGTTATGACGTCGTGATCGACGCTAACGCGGTGGCTTATGCATCAAACGCAAAAGACATCACTGCTGACGTGCTGAAACAGGTTAAATAATTCATGTCATCTATTCGACTGGCTGATTTAGCCCAGCAGTTGGATGCAGAATTGCACGGAGATGGCGATATCGTCATCTCCGGCATTGCTTCTATGCAATCCGCCACAACTGGCCAAATCACTTTTCTTGCAAACAGCCGTTACCGCGAGCAACTCGCCCTGATAAAAGCCTCAGCCGTGGTGCTGACGGAAGCGGATCTGGAGTGGTGCAAAACCGCAGCCCTGGTAGTCAAAAACCCCTACCTGACCTATGCGCGTATGGCACAGATACTCGATACCACCCCACAGCCAGCGCAAAATATTGCCCCCAGCGCGGTAATCGATCCCTCGGCCCGACTTGGCAATAACGTTGCCATTGGTGCCAATGCGGTAATCGAAGCGGACGTTGAGCTGGGTGATAACGTGGTGATCGGCGCAGGCTGTTTCGTGGGCAAAAAAACCCGTATCGGCAGCGGAACCCGTCTCTGGGCCAACGTCTCGGTTTATCACGAGATCGAAATCGGCCAGGATTGTCTGATTCAGTCAGGGACCGTAATCGGTTCTGATGGTTTCGGCTATGCCAACGATCGTGGTAACTGGGTGAAAATCCCGCAGTTAGGCGCGGTAATTATCGGCGATCGGGTGGAAATTGGTGCCTGCACTACTATCGATCGCGGTGCGCTGGATAACACTCTGATAGGCAATGGTGTTATCATTGACAACCAGTGCCAGATCGCTCACAACGTAGTTATTGGTGACAATACTGCGGTTGCAGGCGGTGTGATCATGGCGGGTAGTTTGAAAATTGGACGTTACTGTATGATTGGCGGTGCCAGCGTCATTAACGGCCATATGGAAATCTGTGACAAAGTCACCGTGACCGGTATGGGCATGGTCATGCGTCCTATCACAGAGCCTGGCGTCTATTCCTCAGGCATTCCGCTGCAACCCAACAAAACCTGGCGCAAAACTGCAGCGCTGGTGATGAACATCGATGACATGAGCAAACGCTTAAAAGCCATCGAGCGCAAGGTCGGCAAAGACGACTGACCGCCATCCCAAAACTGACCGGCTTTCATAATAAAAATGTTAAGCAGGGAAGCCCGGCGCCACAGAACCTATTTGCGGCCTGCGGAAGATCATGTTGATCTGTGCAGGCCGTGTTATTGATGTCATCAGATTTTTAGGACAGGAAGAGTATTTTGACTACTGAAACTCATACTCTGAAAATTGAAGAGATTTTAGAGCTGCTGCCGCACCGCTATCCGTTTCTGCTCGTAGACCGCGTGCTGGAATTTGAAGAGCACAAATACCTGCGTGCAGTGAAGAACGTTTCTGTTAATGAACCGTTTTTCCAGGGGCATTTCCCTGGTAAACCGATTTTTCCTGGCGTTCTGATCCTGGAAGCGATGGCGCAGGCCACCGGTATTCTGGCGTTTAAAAGCGTAGGTAAACTGGAACCAGGTGAACTCTATTACTTTGCCGGTATCGACAGTGCCCGTTTTAAGCGCCCTGTGGTACCAGGCGACCAGATGATCATGGAAGTCACTTTCGAGAAAACCCGCCGTGGTCTGACCCGCTTTAAAGGCGTGGCGACTGTCGACGGTAAAATCGTTTGTGAAGCGACCATGATGTGTGCCCGCAGCCGGGAGGCATAATTCGTGATTGATCCAACCGCCACTATCCATCCCAGTTCTGTCATTGAAGAGGGCGCGATTATCGGTGCCCGCGTTCACATTGGCCCATTTTGCTTTATTGGTGCTAATGTGGAGATCGGTGAAGGAACGGTACTGAAGTCACACGTTGTGGTGAACGGCCACACGCGTATCGGTAAAGATAACCAGATCTATCAGTTCGCCTCTATCGGCGAAGTGAACCAGGATCTGAAATATGCCGGTGAGCCAACACGGGTTGAAATCGGCGATCGCAACCGCATCCGTGAAAGCGTGACGATTCATCGCGGCACCATTCAGGGTGGACATGTCACCACGGTGGGCAGTGATAATCTGCTGATGGTTAACGTTCATATTGCGCACGACTGCGTAATCGGCAACCGCTGTATCTTCGCCAACAACGCGACCCTGGGTGGACATGTTACGGTGGATGATTTCGCCATTATTGGCGGCATGACAGCGGTGCATCAGTGGTGCACGATTGGTGCGCACGTGATGGTGGGTGGCTGTTCCGGCGTGGCGCAGGATGTGCCGCCTTACGTTATTGCGCAGGGCAACCACGCTACTCCGTTCGGGATCAATATCGAAGGTCTTAAGCGCCGTGGCTTCAGCAAAGAGTCGTTGCACGCGATTCGCAACGCCTACAAGCTGCTTTATCGCAGCGGCAGAACGCTGGAAGACGTGAAGCCGGAGATTGAAGCGCTTGCGCAGCAGCATAGCGAAGTGCAGCCTTTCTACGATTTCTTTGCCCGTTCAACCCGTGGATTAATTCGTTAATCCATGTCAGCGCGTCCTCTAACGATTGCCCTGGTCGCCGGAGAAACCTCCGGCGATATTCTTGGTGCAGGTCTCATTCGTGCCCTGAAAGCCCGTCATCCTGATGCACGTTTTGTCGGCGTGGCGGGACCACTGATGCAGGCGGAAGGGTGCGAGGCCTGGTATGAGATGGAAGAGCTGGCAGTGATGGGAATCGTCGAGGTGCTGGGTCGCCTGCGACGTCTGCTGACAATCCGCCGCGATCTCACCCGGCGTTTTACCGAACTCCGACCCGATGTCTTTGTCGGCATTGATGCGCCCGATTTCAATATCACGCTGGAAGGCAATCTTAAACGCACGGGCATTCGCACGATCCACTATGTCAGTCCCTCTGTATGGGCATGGCGGCAAAAGCGTGTGTTTAAAATTGGCCGCAACACCAATCTGGTGCTGGCCTTCCTGCCGTTTGAAAAAGCCTTCTACGATCGCTATAACGTTCCCTGTCGCTTTATCGGCCATACCATGGCCGATGCTATGCCGCTGCAACCCGATAAGCAAGCTGCGCGGCGTCATCTCGGTATTGCCGATGATGCGCTCTGTCTGGCTTTGTTGCCCGGCAGTCGTGGAGCAGAAGTGGAAATGCTCAGTGCTGATTTCCTGAAAACAGCACAATTGTTGCGTCGTCACTATCCGGCACTGGAAATCGTGGTGCCGCTGGTTAATGCCCGTCGTCGCGAACAGTTTGAGAAAATCAAAGCCGACGTCGCTCCCGAGCTGCCGATGCATCTGCTGGATGGTCAGGGACGTGAAGCGATGATTGCGAGCGATGCCGCACTCCTGGCGTCAGGTACGGCTGCACTGGAGTGCATGCTGGCAAAATGCCCTATGGTCGTCGGTTATCGGATGAAGCCGGCCACGTTCTGGCTGGCGAAACGGCTGGTAAAAACGCCTTACGTCTCGCTGCCGAATCTGCTGGCCGGGCGTGAACTGGTCAAAGAGCTATTGCAGGACGAGTGTCAGCCTGAAGCCCTGGCCGCGGCGTTAGATCCGCTGCTGCATGCCGGGCCTGAACGCAAAACCCTGCTGCAGACGTTTCATGAATTGCATCAACAGATCCGCTGGAACGCCGATGAGCAGGCAGCGGACGCGGTACTGGAGCTGGTGAATGCCTGATTTTATCTACCCTGTTGCCAGACTGATTGCCGGTGTGGACGAAGTCGGTCGCGGTCCGCTGGTCGGTGCGGTCGTCACGGCTGCCGTCATCCTCGACCCGGCTAATCCGATTACCGGCCTGGCTGACTCCAAGAAACTGTCGGAAAAGCGCCGCCTGGCGTTGTATGACGAAATCAAAGAGAAGGCGCTGGCCTGGAGTCTGGGACGCGCAGAGCCGGAAGAGATCGACCAGCTCAACATCCTGCACGCCACTATGCTGGCGATGCAGCGTGCTGTTGCTGGCCTGAGTATTCAGCCCGACTATGTGCTGATTGATGGTAATCGTTGTCCGGCGTTGCCTGTGCCTTCACAGGCCGTAGTGAAAGGGGATAGTCTGGTGGCCGAAATCAGTGCCGCCTCCATCATCGCCAAAGTGTCGCGCGATCGTGAGATGACTGAGCTGGATCAGCTGTTCCCGCAGTATGGTTTTGCTCAGCACAAAGGTTATCCGACGGCGCTGCATATGGAAAAACTGACGCAGTATGGTGCCACGCCGTTCCACCGTCGCAGTTTTGCGCCCGTACGCAACGCGCTGCTCGATGCTGAAGTACTGGCTGCCCGCCAGGCCCTTACGCTTTAATAGCCTGACGCTGTTTTAACCGGAAACTGATATGGCTGAACCCCGTTTTATACATCTGCGTGTCCACAGTGACTATTCGATGGTTGATGGCCTGGCGAAAACCGGGCCGTTGATAAAGAAGGCGGCTGCCCTTGGCATGCCTGCTATCGCGATTACCGACTTCACTAACCTGTGTGGTCTGGTGAAATTCTACGGTGGCGCGCACAGCGCAGGGATAAAGCCGGTCATTGGTGCCGATTTTAAGGTCGCCAGCGAGCTGATGGGGGATGAACTCACGCAGCTGACCGTGCTGGCGGCGAACAATACCGGCTATCAGAACCTGACGCTGTTAATCTCCCGCGCCTATCAGCGTGGCTATGGCGTGGACGGGCCGATTATCGATCGTGACTGGCTGATCGAATTGCAGGAAGGGTTAATCCTGCTGTCAGGCGGGCGGCGTGGCGATGTGGGCCGCAGCCTGTTGCGTGGCAACAGTACCCTGGTGTCGCAGTGCCTGTCGTTTTACCAACAGCACTTCCCCGATCGTTACTACCTGGAACTCATTCGTACCGGTCGTCAGGACGAAGAGAGCTATCTGCATGCCGCTGTTGAACTGGCGATTGCCGAGGGCATCCCGGTCGTCGCCACCAATGAAGTCTGCTTTATCAATGCGGAAGATTTCGATGCGCACGAAATTCGCGTTGCGATTCATGACGGCTATACGCTGGATGATCCTAAACGTCCGCGCAACTACAGTCCTCAGCAATATATGCGCAGCGAAGAGGAGATGTGCGAGCTGTTCTCGGACATCCCGGAAGCGCTGGAAAACAGCGTAGAGATTGCTAAGCGTTGTAATGTGACAGTCCGGCTCGGGGAGTACTTCCTGCCACAGTTCCCGACCGGCGATATGACCACTGAAGATTATCTGGTGGTGAAATCCCGTGAGGGGCTGGAAGAGCGTCTGGTGTTCCTGTTTCCGGACGAGGCTGAGCGCGCGGAAAAACGCCCGGAATATGATGAGCGTCTGGAAGTTGAACTGAACGTTATCAACCAGATGGGCTTCCCTGGCTACTTCCTGATCGTCATGGAGTTCATCCAGTGGTCCAAGGATAACGGCGTACCGGTTGGACCGGGCCGTGGCTCGGGTGCGGGGTCGCTGGTGGCCTATGCGCTGAAAATCACCGATATCGATCCGCTGGAATTCGACCTGCTGTTCGAACGCTTCCTGAACCCGGAACGTGTTTCGATGCCCGACTTCGACGTCGATTTCTGCATGGAGAAACGCGATCAGGTAATCGAACACGTCGCCGATATGTACGGACGTGAAGCGGTTTCGCAGATTATTACCTTCGGCACCATGGCAGCGAAAGCGGTTATCCGCGATGTGGGCCGCGTGCTGGGTCATCCTTACGGCTTTGTCGATCGTATTTCAAAACTGATCCCGCCTGATCCCGGCATGACGCTGGAAAAAGCCTTTATTGCTGAACCACAACTTCCTGCGATGTATGACGCAGATGAAGAGGTGAAAGCGCTGATCGACATGGCGCGCAAGCTGGAAGGCGTCACGCGAAACGCTGGTAAGCATGCGGGTGGCGTGGTCATCGCGCCAACGAAAATTACCGACTTTGCGCCGCTCTACTGCGATGAGCACGGCCAGTTCCCGGTCACCCAGTTCGATAAAAATGATGTGGAATATGCCGGCCTGGTGAAGTTCGATTTCCTGGGACTGCGAACGCTGACCATCATCGATTGGGCGCTGAAGATGATCAACCCGCGCCGGGAAAAAGAGGGACTGGAGCCGATCGATATCGCCGCGATCCCGCTGGATGATAAGAAAAGCTTTGATATGCTGCAGCGCTCAGAAACCACCGCGGTGTTCCAGCTTGAATCGCGCGGCATGAAAGATCTGATTAAGCGTCTGAAGCCCGACTGCTTCGAAGATATGATCGCACTGGTAGCGCTGTTTCGTCCTGGCCCTCTGCAGTCCGGCATGGTAGACAACTTCATCGACCGTAAGCATGGCCGGGAAGCGATCTCCTATCCCGACATCCAGTGGCAGCATGAAAGCCTGAAGCCAGTACTGGAGCCGACCTACGGCATCATCCTCTATCAGGAACAGGTGATGCAGATCGCCCAGGTGCTCTCTGGCTATACCCTGGGCGGTGCAGATATGCTGCGTCGTGCCATGGGTAAAAAGAAACCTGAGGAGATGGCTAAGCAGCGTTCAGTCTTCCGTGACGGTGCTGAAAGCATGGGCATCGACGGCGAACTGTCGATGAAGATCTTCGATCTGGTGGAAAAATTTGCAGGTTATGGCTTTAACAAGTCACACTCTGCGGCCTACGCGCTGGTCTCCTATCAGACGCTGTGGCTGAAAGCGCACTATCCGGCTGAGTTTATGGCGGCGGTTATGACCGCCGATATGGATAACACCGAGAAAGTGGTCGGTCTGGTCGATGAGTGCTGGCGGATGGGGCTGAAAGTCCTGCCGCCCGATATTAACTCCGGTCTCTATCCGTTCCACGTTAACGAAGCGGGCGAGATCGTGTACGGCATAGGCGCGATCAAAGGCGTGGGCGAAGGTCCGATCGAAGCGATCATCGACGCCCGTAACGAGGGCGGCTATTTCCGCGAGCTGTTTGATCTCTGCGCCCGTACCGACACCAAAAAGATCAACCGTCGGGTGATGGAGAAACTGATCATGTCCGGGGCCTTTGACCGCCTCGGACCACACCGCGCTGCGCTGATGAGCGCACTCGGTGATGCACTGAAAGCGGCCGACCAGCACGCGAAAGCGGAAGCGATTGGTCAGGCGGACATGTTTGGCGTACTGGCAGAAGAGCCGGAGCAGGTCGAGAAATCGTACGCCAGCGTCACACCGTGGCCTGAGCAGGTGCAGCTGGATGGGGAACGGGAAACGCTGGGCTTGTACCTGACCGGCCACCCGATTAATCAGTATCTGAAAGAAATTGAGCGTTACGTTGGCGGGGTGCGGCTGAAAGATATGCATCCTACCGAACGGGGTAAAATTACCGTGGCGGCCGGTCTGGTGATCGCAGCGCGTGTAATGGTAACCAAACGCGGCAACCGAATTGGTATCTGTACTCTGGACGATCGCTCCGGTCGTCTTGAGGTGATGTTATTTACCGATGCGTTAGATAAATACCAGCAGTTGCTGGAGAAAGACCGAATCCTGATCGTCAGCGGACAGGTCAGCTTTGATGACTTCAGTGGTGGACTTAAAATGACCGCGCGTGAAGTCATGGACATCGACGAAGCTCGCGAAAAATACGCGCGCGGACTTGCTATCTCGCTGACGGACAGGCAAATTGATGACCAGCTATTAAACCGACTCCGTCAGTCCCTGGAACCCCATCGATCAGGGACTATTCCGGTGCATCTCTACTATCAGAGAGCCGACGCGCGAGCGAAGCTGCGCTTTGGTGCAGCGTGGCGAATTTCGCCCAGCGATCGTTTACTTAACGATCTGCGCTCGTTGATTGGATCGGAGCAGGTGGAACTGGAGTTTGACTAGAACAGGAACATTATGAGTCTTAATTACCTGGATTTTGAACAGCCAATTGCAGAACTGGAAGCGAAGATTGATTCGCTGACCTCAATTGGTCGTCAGGATGATAAACACGTTAATCTGGATGAAGAAGTTCAGCGTCTGCGTGAGAAAAGCGTTGAGCTGACCCGTAAAATCTTCGCCGATTTAGGCGCATGGCAAATTGCCCAACTGGCACGCCATCCTTTACGTCCTTACACCTTTGACTATGTTCGCAACGCTTTCGACGATTTCGATGAGCTGGCGGGCGACCGTGCTTATGCGGATGACAAAGCGATTGTCGGCGGGATTGCGCGTCTTGATGGACGTCCGGTGATGATTATCGGACACCAGAAAGGCCGTGAAACCAAAGAGAAGATTCGCCGTAACTTCGGCATGCCTGCACCGGAAGGCTATCGCAAAGCGTTGCGTCTGATGGAGATGGCTGAACGTTTCAAAATGCCAATCATCACCTTCATCGACACACCGGGTGCTTATCCGGGCGTGGGCGCAGAAGAGCGTGGGCAGTCTGAAGCGATTGCCCGTAACCTGCGTGAAATGTCTGGCCTGAAAGTACCGGTGATCTGTACGGTCATCGGTGAAGGCGGTTCAGGTGGTGCGCTGGCAATTGGCGTGGGCGATAAAGTGAATATGCTGCAGTACAGCACCTACTCAGTGATCTCGCCAGAAGGCTGTGCTTCCATCCTGTGGAAAAGCGCTGACAAAGCCCCGCTTGCCGCCGAAGCGATGGGCATTACCGCGCACCGTCTGAAAGAGCTGAAGCTGATTGACACTGTGATCCCTGAGCCGCTGGGTGGCGCACATCGCCGTCCTGTGGATATGGCGCAGTCACTCAAGCAGCAGCTGCTGGCTGACCTGGCCGACCTCGATGGATTAACCACCGAAGAGCTGCTGGATCGTCGTTATCAGCGTCTGATGAGCTACGGCTACGCCTGATTTTAGCTCATCCATAAAAGCGGACTCCGGTCCGCTTTTTTTATGCCGCCAGTTCAGCCCCGCACGCGGTCTGACGCCTTTCAGCCTCATCTGATCGTCCCCTTGCTACACCTTCCCTGAGTTAGCGGTTATGCTTGTCCGGTTCCACAACAATCAGGGAGAGGGGCATTGAATATTCTGGCGATCATGGGCGCGCACGGCGTGTTTTATAAAGATGAACCGTTACGCGAACTCGACGCGGCGTTAAATCTGCAAGGCTTCCAACTGCTTTACCCGAAAAACAGTGACGATCTGCTGAAGCTGATCGAACACAATCCGCGAATCAGCGGCGTCATCTTCGACTGGGACGCGCACAATAGTCCTGAGCTGTGCGGTGAGATTAATCAGCTCAACGAATACCTGCCGCTGTACGCCTTTATCAATACCCACTCACAGATGGACATCAGCATCAATGAGATGCGCATGCCGCTGCATTTTTTTGAATATGCGCTGAACGCCGCCGACGATATCGCGCTGCATATCCGCCAATATACCGATGACTATCTCGACCACATTACGCCGCCGCTGACTAAAGCGCTGTTCACCTATGTGAAAGAGGGTAAGTACACTTTCTGCACGCCGGGCCATATGGCGGGCACCGCCTTTCAGAAAAGCCCGGTCGGCTGCCTGTTCTATGATTTCTTCGGGGCTAATACGCTGAAGTCGGACATTTCCATTTCAGTGACCGAACTGGGTTCGCTGCTGGATCACACCGGCCCGCACCTCGAAGCGGAAGAGTACATCGCACGCACGTTTGGTGCCGAGCAGAGTTATATGGTGACCAACGGCACCTCTACATCGAACAAAATTGTCGGTATGTATGCAGCACCGGCGGGCAGCACCGTATTGATCGATCGCAACTGCCATAAGTCTCTGACTCATCTGCTGATGATGAGCGATCTGGTCCCCATCTGGCTGAAGCCGACCCGCAATGCGCTGGGGATTCTCGGTGGTATTCCGAAGCAGGAGTTCACCCGCGAGAGTATTACGCACAAAGTGGCGGCTACCGATCGTGCCACCTGGCCGGTGCATGCGGTGATTACCAACTCTACTTATGATGGGCTGCTCTACAACACTCAGTTCATCAAAGAGACGCTGGATGTGCCGTCGATCCATTTCGATTCGGCTTGGGTGCCATATACCAATTTCCATCCGATTTATGCCGGTAAAAGCGGCATGAGTGGCGATCGTATTCCGGGCAAGGTGGTATACGAGACGCAATCGACCCACAAACTGCTGGCGGCGTTCTCGCAGGCCTCCATGATTCACATTAAAGGCGACTACGACGAACAGACGTTTAACGAAGCCTACATGATGCACACCACCACCTCGCCCAATTACGCTATCGTCTCCTCGATTGAAACTGCCGCCGCCATGCTGCGCGGTAACCCCGGTAAGCGGTTGATCAATCGCTCGGTGGAACGTGCGCTGCACTTCCGTCGGGAAATCCAGCGCCTGCGCGAAGAGTCTGACAGCTGGTTCTTTGATATCTGGCAGCCGGAACAGATCGACGAAGCGCAGTGCTGGGCGATCCAGCCCGGTGAAGAAGAGTGGCATGGATTTACTCAAGCCGATCGCGATCACATGTACCTCGATCCGATCAAAGTCACTATCCTGACGCCAGGTATGAGCGAACTGGGGGAGATGGCAGAAGAGGGGATTCCGGCCGCGCTGGTAGCGAAGTTTCTGGATGAGCGCGGCATTGTAGTGGAGAAAACCGGTCCCTATAACCTGTTGTTCCTGTTTAGCATCGGCATCGACAAAACCAAGGCGATGAGTGTGCTGCGCGGTCTGACCGAGTTCAAACGCGCCTACGATCTCAATCTGCGGGTGAAAAACATGCTGCCGGATCTCTACGCGGAGGATCCCGACTTCTATCGCAATATGCGCATTCAGACCCTGGCGCAGGGAATCCATCAGCTGATCCGCCATCACGATCTGCCGCGTCTGATGCTGCAGGCATTCGACGTGCTGCCAGAAATGAAGATGACACCGCATCAGGCATTTCAGCAGCAGGTGAAGGGCAACATCGAAACGGTAGATCTCAGTGAACTGGTCGGGCGGGTGTCGGCCAACATGATTCTGCCCTATCCGCCGGGCGTTCCCCTGGTGATGCCGGGCGAGATGATTACCGAGAAAAGCCGTGCCGTGCTCGACTTCCTGCTGATGCTGTGCAGCATTGGCCGGCATTATCCGGGCTTCGAAACCGATATTCACGGTGCCAGCCTGACGGAAGAGGGCGAGTACCGCGTCCGCGTACTGAAAAACGATCCCGCTTAACCCTTAAATGACTCACAGCGGCAGGCGGTCTGCGGACAGCCTGCCCGAATCAGGACTTTCACTATGTTGCAGTTAACCGCTATTCACCACATCGCCATCATCGCCTCCGACTATCAGCGCAGCAAAGCGTTCTATTGCGACGTACTCGGCTTTCGTCTGATGAGCGAAGTTTACCGCGAGGCTCGCGACTCCTGGAAAGGCGATCTGGCCTTACAGGATCGCTATACCATTGAACTATTCTCTTTTCCCGAGCCGCCAGCACGTGTCAGTCATCCGGAGGCGTGTGGTCTGCGTCATCTGGCCTTTACCGTACCGGATGTGGCCGCTGCCGTTGCGACGCTGGCCGATAAAGGCGTGGTCTGCGAGCCCATTCGCATCGATGAACTGACCGGTAAACCGTGTACGTTCTTTGCGGATCCGGATGGTTTGCCGCTGGAGCTTTATCAGGCGTAAAATAGCCGCTCAGCGGGCGACATTCAGTGGCCCAATTTTTCGGATGCCGCTATGTCTTTGCCCGCTTTTGACACCCTGTTGCAAAATGATGCCGCGCTGGTAGTCGCATTCAGCGGTGGACTCGATTCAACGGTGCTGTTGCATCAGCTTCGTGGCTGGCAGCAGCAGCATCCTGAATCGCACCTGCGAGCGTTACATGTGCATCATGGTCTCAGCCTGAATGCCGATGCATGGGCCGCCCATTGCCAGACGCTATGCGAGCAGTGGCAGCTGCCATGTGACGTGCTGCGCGTAACCGTGGATTGCAGGGAAAACGGGATTGAAGCAGCCGCTCGCACCGCCCGTTATCAGGCGCTGAGCGCCGCGCTGAAGCCGGGCGAGATATTGCTTACCGCCCAGCACCTCGACGATCAGTGTGAAACCTTAATGCTGGCGCTGAAGCGCGGCAGTGGTCCGGCCGGGCTGGCGGCAATGCCTTCATCGCGCATGCTGGGTTCCCATCAGCTGGTGCGTCCGCTGCTGAATCAGTCGCGGCAGTCGCTGGAAGCTTACGCCGACGCCCATCAGCTGGTGTGGATAGATGATGAGAGTAATCAGGATATTCGCTACGATCGTAACTTCCTTCGTCAGCGGCTGCTGCCTGAGCTTTATCAGCGCTGGCCCCATTTTGCCGAGGCAACGGCCCGAAGTGCGGCATTGTGTAGTGAGCAGGAGCAGTTGCTGGATGAACTGCTGGCCGGGCAACTGGCTGAGCTCATCCAGCCAGATGGCAGTCTGCACTTTCCGCCTTTAATGGCCATGAGTGAGCTGCGCGCTAATGCGTTACTGCGTCGCTGGATCGCCGGGCAGGGCGGCGCGATGCCGTCCCGGGAGGCGCTGAAACGGATCCGCGATGAAGTGATGGCAAGCCGGGAAGATGCACAGCCCCGGCTTCGCTTCGGCCAGGCTGAATTGCGTCGTTACCGTCAGCGACTCTACTGGCTGCCGTTGTTCCCTTCACTGCGCGACACTGAGCTGGCATGGCCCGATCTCCGCCAACCGCTGGATTTACCACAGGACCTCGGCACGCTGCGTGCCAGCCAGTCGCAGAGCCTGTTGCGCTATCCTCAGCCGGATGAGCAGATCAGCGTGCGCTTCCATGTGCAGGGTCACGTCCATCTGGTGGGCCGCAATGGCGGAAGAGAAATGAAAAAGCTGTGGCAGGAATTACAGATACCGCCGTGGCAGCGAGAACGGCTGCCGTTAATTTTTTACAACCAGGCGCTGGTCTGTGTACCGAATCTCTTTGTCACCCATGCTGGCGCGGCCAGTGATCAGCAGGGCTGGCAGATAGTCTGGGACATGACATCCCGCGCAGGAGAGCAATAATAATGAAGCAATGGCTTATCGCCTGTTTCGTGGCGGCCGTGTTACCGGCGTGGGCGGCGGGTGATGCGCAGCGCGGCGCAGAAAAAGCGGCCAGTTGCATGGCGTGTCATGGCGCAGCGGGAAAAGCGGCGGTGCCGTTTTACCCAAACCTGGCCGGACAACACGCTCCTTATCTGGAGCATGCGCTGCAGGCCTACAAAAAGGGTGAACGCAGTGGCGGTCAGGCTGAGGTCATGAAGGCGTTTGTAGCGGGATTAAGCGATAGCGATATGGCGGATCTGGCGGCGTACTACAGTTCGTTACAGCCCTGAAGATTAACAGGGCGGGAAGGTCCCGCCCGGAATGCGTGGATTACTCTGCGCTGACCACGACCGTACCCAGTTCGGGATGGGTAAAGCTGGCGATATGATCGAGACGTAATTCGCGATGTTCACCGGAAAGATCGATAGCCAGATACTCCACATTCTTGCGTGAAAAGATCTCTTTAGCCTTTGCCTTCAGCTGCTCGCCATCTTTCATTTCCAGCGACAGCATCCAGTGATTCTGGCAGGCGAGCTCCAGATTATCGTAATCATCGCAATTGATAGGTTGGTACGCTTCATTTATCAACATAGTCGCTCACCAATAAGTTAGCAGCGGCGTAGGCCGCCTGTTCCCTGACAGAAGAGTTTAGCTCAGTATTTGCGGCAATATCATTAAGTGCCTTTAATGCGCAGCCAATCGCATCCGGTATGTAACCTAAATCCCCGCTGCCGATTTCGGCATATTTCCGGCGAACTAACTCACAATAATTTTGCACGTGGCCCTCCTCAGCAGAGCGTAAATACTCTGGTTAACTGGCGACTATATCATAGCCATTTGGAGGAAATCAGCCCGCGTAAAGCAGGATCAGTGCGCGAATCACTGCTAAAGTGACAGATTCCGCTGTCTCAGGCGGAATGAATCAGAGCACAAAAGGTTAATTTGATGAACAGGTTATCGGAGGTCAATGTGATTAAGGTGTGGGGAGCGCGCTGATGATTATGCTATCCCGTTCGGTTGAGATTCCGGAAAGTGAGATCGAGCTGACGGCGATTCGTGCCCAGGGTGCAGGCGGACAGCATGTCAACAAAGCCAGTACCGCCATTCATCTGCGCTTCGATATTGCGGCCTCTTCACTGCCTGCGTTTTATAAAGAGCGGTTACTGACCGCCAGTCATCACCTGATTACCGGTGAAGGTGTCGTGGTGATTAAGGCGCAGGAGTATCGTAGTCAGGAGATGAATCGCGAAGCGGCATTGCAGCGTCTGGTCAATCTGATCCGGGAGTTGAGCACGGTCGAAAAAGCCCGGCGCGCCACGCGCCCGACCCGCGCCTCGAAAGAGCGGCGTCTGGAAGGAAAAGCGCGACGCAGTTCGACGAAAGCGATGCGCGGCAGGGTGCAATAAAAAACGCCCCGCAGGTGGGGCGTTTAGGATCTGATCAACCAGACCAGCGTGAATCTGGCAGCAACGAATAAGCTCAGAGCGCAGGGAACAGGGGCAGAAGAGGAAAGCGTCCCGTGCCATGGACAAAAACGCCATGCGTTGGCCCGGTTAGGGCACACCTCATTCTTCGGCTGTCAGACGCCCCACAAGCGAGGCATCTGACCATTCCTTCAAAGCTTACTTATTCAGCGCCTTCAGCAGGAAATCAACGATCTCATCCTGCTTAATCATCTGCTTCTCACCGGCGCGACGTGATTTATATTCAATCTCCTGATTGTCGAGATTGCGGTCGCCGATGACGATGGTGTGTGGCACACCGATCAGTTCCATATCAGCGAACATCACGCCCGGACGCTCTTTACGGTCATCCAGAATAACGTCAACGCCTTTGGCACGCAGAGTGGCATACAGCTCTTCCGCCAGCTCTTTAACGCGGAACGATTTCTGCATATTCATTGGCAGAATCGCCACCTCGAACGGTGCCAGTGCGGCTGGCCAGATGATGCCGCGATCGTCATGGTTCTGCTCAATGGCTGCGGCAACCACGCGAGTGATGCCGATGCCATAGCAGCCCATGCTCATCACCTGATTACGGCCATCTTCACCCTGAACGGAGGCTTTCAGCGCGTCAGAATACTTGGTGCCGAGCTGGAAGATGTGACCGACTTCGATGCCGCGTTTAATCTGCAGCGTACCTTTGCCATCCGGGCTTAAATCGCCTTCGACCACGTTACGGATATCTGCAACGCTGGCCAGCGGCAGATCGCGCTCCCAGTTAATACCGAAGTAATGCTTGCCATCGACGTTGGCACCGGCGCTGAAATCGCTCATCTTCGCCACGGTACGGTCAGCGATGATCGGCATCTGCAGACCCACTGGCCCGATGGAACCCGGACCGGCTCCCACAGCGGCGCGAATCTCTTCTTCTGTCGCGAACACCAGCGGTGATGCAACGATAGCTGACTTCTCTGCTTTGATCTCATTCAGCTGATGATCGCCGCGAACCAGCAGGGCAACCAGTGCATGACCGCTCTCTTCAGCACCTTTAACAATCAGCGTTTTCACTGTCTTTTCAACAGGTAAACTGAATTGCTCAACCAGCTCCGCGATGGTTTTGGCATCTGGCGTCTCGACCAGCTGCATCTCCTGCGACGGCGCGGCACGTTCACCGGCGGGGGCGACGGCTTCGGCCAGCTCGATGTTGGCGGCGTAATCGGAATCGGTAGAGAAGATCACATCATCTTCACCGCTCTGCGCCAGCACCTGGAACTCATGTGATGCGCTGCCACCGATAGAGCCGGTATCGGCCTGCACGGCACGGAAATCCAAACCCATACGGCTGAAGATCTGGCTATAGGCGCGATACATCGCGTCATAGGTTTCCTGCAGCGATTCCTGCGAAACGTGAAACGAGTATGCATCTTTCATGATGAACTCGCGTGAACGCATCACGCCAAAGCGTGGACGCACTTCATCACGGAATTTGGTCTGAATCTGATACAGGTTGAGCGGCAGTTGCTTATAAGAGCTCAGCTCATTGCGGATCAGGTCAGTGACTACTTCTTCATGCGTCGGACCCAGCACGAACGGACGCTCGTGGCGATCGGCAATACGTAACAGTTCCGGGCCATATTCCTCCCAGCGACCGCTCTCCTGCCACAGGTCGGCAGGCTGCACAACCGGCATTAAAATCTCAACCGCGCCCGCGTTGTTCATCTCTTCGCGCACGATATTTTCGACTTTCTTCAGCACGCGAACACCGGTCGGTAACCAGGTGTACAAGCCAGAAGCCAGTTTGCGGATCATACCGGCGCGCAGCATCAGCTGGTGGCTGATGACTTCAGCGTCGGAAGGCGTCTCTTTCTGAGTAGAGAGCAGATATTGAGTAGTACGCATTGATTACGGTTCCAGTTGATCGGAAAGTCACAGACAGAATTTTGCTGGCGGCTAGTGTACCAGTGAGATCACCGGCTCAAAAGCGGGTTTTAACGCGGGTCGATAGCGGTCACTTCAGTACCGGCATCGTCAATGCGCCAGCGTACATTAAAATCCATCAGCCAGGCCGCATATTCACGATCCTGCGTTTCACCCTGGCGGTAAGCGGGACGGGGATCCTGTGCCAGCACTTCACTGATAAAACGTGCGAGATTGGGATAGCGCGCCTGTTGCTGAAGCTGCTGCTGTGCCAGCGCGGAGAAGCGAACCGGCATATCCGCCGCCGGTGCCGCCTGAGCAAACCCGGCCTGCGCATGAGGCAGCGCTTCGGCGAAGGGCAGATAAGGTTTGATATCCACCACCGGCGTGCCATCGACCAGATCCAGACTGCCAAGCTGCAGGATCACCTGCTGTTTTTCAATCCTGATCCCTTTTAGTTCAACCAGCGACATGCCAATGGGATTGGGACGGAACGTTGACCGTGTGGCAAAAACACCCATGCGCGCATTGCCGCCCAGCCGGGGAGGGCGAACCGTAGGACGCCAGCCGCCCGCCATCGTCTGATGGAAGACAAACAGCAGCCAGAGGTGACTAAAGTCTTCCAGCCCGCGAACGGCTTCCGGCTGATTGTAAGGTGGCAGCAGGTGAAGTTCGCCGCCGCCATCCTGCACCAGACCCGGCTGGCGCGGCACGGCAAATTTCTCCTTCCACGGCGAATGGATTACCCCAATTTGCGCAAAGGCGAATTCACTCATTGATTGCTGACTTTCAGCGCTGAACCCTGGCAGACGGCCTGACGATAGCAGCCCGGCGTGCCGGTGACGATTTCACACTGATGCAGCAGCACCGCATTGGCTTTCATCTGTGATGCTTTAATCTGCAGACGTTTTCGTGCTGTGGCGATGTTGGCCGGGGAGTTCTGATTACTGATCTGGCAATCTTCAGCGGAGACTTCACCCAGATCGCGGAACGGTTTGCTGACCAGATCGGCGGCATCGGTATAGAGCTTAACCGGGGCCGGTCGTACCACGGGTTTGCGGGTCGGTTGGCTGGATTGCTGCGGCCGGGACGGTGCGCTGCTTATCGGGTGATACTCATGAACACACCCTGTCAGCATCAATGCTAACAAGCAGAGCGGTAAAAAACGCATGGCAACATCCTCAGATTTCAAAAAGTGGCGTTATTGAAACAAGGACGGGAATAAATAACAAGTCGGGCAGGGTACCCAATAACAGAAAGGGCGGCATAGCGCCGCCCTGAAGGAGATGATGAGCTGAATTACCAGCCTTTAACTGCACCGCCGTTAAAGACTTTGTTCGCGGCTTCGTTCACTTCGTCAGACTGGTAAGCCTGGACAAACTTCTTCACGTTTTCCGCATCTTTATTATCTTCGCGGGCAACAATCAGGTTCACGTAAGGCGAATCTTTATCTTCGACGAAAATGCCATCTTTAGCCGGGGTCAGGCCAATCTGGCTGGCGTAAGTGGTATTGATTACGGCCAGCGCGATCTGCTGATCGTCCAGTGAGCGCGGCAGCTGTGGCGCTTCCAGCTCAACAATTTTCAGATGCTTAGGATTCTCAGTGATATCCAGCGAGGTTGGCAGCAAGCCCACGCCATCTTTCAGTTTGATCAGCCCCACTTTCTGCAGCAGCAGCAGTGTACGGCCCAGGTTGGTCGGGTCATTCGGAATGGCAACCTGCGCGCCATCCTGCAGCTCATCCAGCGACTTGATCTTCTTCGAATAGCCCGCAATCGGGTAGACGAAGGAGTTACCTACTGAAACCAGCTTGTAACCACGATCTTTAATCTGCTGATCCAGATACGGTTTGTGCTGGAAAGCATTGACGTCGATATCGCCTTTGCTCAGCGCTTCATTCGGCAGCACGTAGTCGTTAAAGGTGACCAGCTCAACGTCCAGACCATATTTCTCTTTAGCCACTTTCTGTGCGGCTTCAGCAACCTGCTGCTCAGCACCAACAATGACGCCCACTTTGATGTGGTTAGCGTCTTTCTCTTTTTGATCGCATCCTGCCAGCGCAATCGCGCCAATCAGAGCACCCACAGCGGCAATTTTTTTGAATCTGAAAGACATATCCTTTCCTTCTTAATAATGTGAGATTGCTGGCTTACTTATGGGACACTGCACGCACGATGCGGTCACCACAGAATTGAATGAGATACACCAAAACCACTAACAACACCAATACCGTATTCATCACCGTGGCGTTGTATCCGATATAACCATACTGATAGCCGATCTGACCCAGACCACCGGCACCCACTGCGCCACCCATGGCGGAGTAACCGACCAGAGTAATCAGGGTAATGGTTGCAGCATTCACCAGGCCCGGCATCGCTTCCGGCAGCAGGACCTTACGGACGATCTGCATTGGCGTTGCGCCCATGGCTCGCGAGGCTTCGATCAGGCCGGTAGGCAATTCCAGCAAGGCATTTTCAACCATACGCGCAATAAACGGTGCAGCGCCAACGGTCAGCGGAACGATAGCTGCCTGCAGTCCGATGGAGGTGCCGACGATAACGCGGGTAAAAGGAATCATCCAGACCAGTAAGATAATGAAAGGAATAGAGCGGAAGATATTCACCAGCGCGGAGAGCACGCGGTACAGCCCCTGATTCTGCAGAATCTGTCCTGGACGGGTGACATAAAGTAAAACGCCGACCGGCAGGCCCAGTACAAAACCGAAAAAGCCAGAGACGAAGGTCATCATCAGCGTTTCCCATACGCCCCGTCCCAGCAACCACATCATCGCTTCAGACATAACCTAACACCTCTACTTTCACATGATTCTCCTTCAGCCAGGCTATCGCCTCGCGCGTATCGCTTTCTGCGCCATGCATTTCGGCCAGCATAATGCCGAACTTCACACCACCGGCGTAATCCATCTGGGCACTGATAATGTTGTTATTCACGTTGTAACGCCGGGCCGCTTCGGAAAGCAGTGGCGCATCAACCGATTTACCGGTGAACTCCAGTCGCAGCAGCGGTACGGTGCCTTCAGTGGCAGTGGCTGAAAGACGCTGCTGGTAATCATCCGGAATATCCAGATGCAGAGTCGACTGAATAAACTGTTGCGCCAGAGGCGTCTTAGGGTGTGAGAACACTTCACTGACGCTGTCTTTCTCGATCAGCTCACCGTGACTAATGACCGCAACCTGGTCGCAGATGCGTTTCACCACATCCATCTCATGAGTGATCAGGAGAATCGTCAGCCCAAGGCGGCGATTGATATCTTTCAGCAGCTCCAGAATAGAGCGGGTTGTAGCGGGATCCAGTGCGCTGGTGGCTTCATCACACAGCAAAACCTTGGGATTGCTGGCCAGCGCACGGGCAATCGCGACACGCTGCTTCTGACCACCCGAGAGATTTGCAGGCCAGGCATCATGCTTATCAGACAATCCCACCAGTTCCAGCAGCTCAGTGACACGAGCGTTGATCTGAGCGCGGGAGAGATTACCGAGTTCCAGTGGCAGAGAAACGTTGCCCGCAACGGTGCGTGAGTTCATCAGGTTAAAGTGCTGGAAGATCATGCCAATCTGGCGGCGCGCCTGGGTTAACTGACGTTCATTAAGAGCAGTCAGATCGGCTCCGTCGACCAGTACGCGACCCGAAGTCGGGCGCTCCAGCAGATTCACGCAACGAATCAATGTACTTTTACCGGCCCCGGAAGCGCCGATAACGCCATAAATCTGTCCGGCAGGCACGTGCAGGCTGACATCCGTTAATGCCGGAATAGTCCGCGAGCCTTGCTGAAACACCTTAGTAATATTTTCTAGTTTAATCATTATGTTATTAATTATCGTGTTGCGTTGTCCGTGGTGTGGGAAGCCTCGTCACTTTTAATCGCTATAAAAGCTGGATGGATGTTAAGGCATCCAGACGTCTAAATCAATGGAAGTGATTCAATCTGACATTCTCCCTTTTACAGCAATCATGCGATACTGATCGGCAATTTTTACAGCAGGAGTTTCTACGTGGCGAATAAAGTCCCCGCTATTTTTCTTGATCGTGATGGCACCCTTAATATCGACAGTGGCTATGTCCATGAGATCGATGACTTCCAGTTTATTGACGGCACGATTGAAGCGCTGCAGCAGTTGAAGGCAATGGGGTATGCGCTGGTGATCGTGACCAATCAGTCTGGCATAGCACGCGGTATGTTTACCGAAGATACCTTTATGCGTCTGACAGAGTGGATGGACTGGTCGCTGGCCGATCGCGACGTCGATCTTGATGGCATCTATTTCTGTCCTCACCATCCCGAAGCAACTGTAGAAGAATTCCGTCAGGAATGTGATTGCCGTAAGCCACAGCCAGGCATGCTGCTGACCGCACAGGAAGAGTTGCATATTGATATGGCTGCTTCCTATATGGTGGGTGACAAGCTGGAAGATATGCTGGCAGGAAAGGCTGCGGGCGTTGGCACCAAAGTGCTGGTGCGTAGCGGTAAACCCGTCACAGCTGAAGGCGAAGCTGCAGCAGACTGGGTAATTAATAGCCTGGCAGAGCTGCCTGCACGCATTAAACAGGGCTAAAACGGCGCTTTTGTGCAAATTTCAGACGAACAGTAAAAAAGTCTCAATTTGCACTTGCGCTATCTGAACCGTTCCCTATAATGCGCCTCCATCGACACGGCACACCGGCAACGGGAAACGGGTTGAAGGTTCAGGAGACTGACCCGCCGGAGAAAAACTTCTGAAATAGAGGTTGACTCTGCAGGAGGAAAGCGTAATATACGCCACCTCGCGACAGGACGCTAACGCACTGTTCGCACTGCTCTTTAACAATTTATCAGACAATCTGTGTGGGCACTCGCAGGATTGATATCAGCGTCTCCGGACGCACAAAAATATCAAAGCCTCACGAGTGAACACATAATGAAATTCATTATGACGTTTTACAGATGAGCATCGCTGCACTTGTTGCAGCAAATCAAACTTAAATTGAAGAGTTTGATCATGGCT